>JAGZEG010000037.1 GCA_018368455.1 Coriobacteriia bacterium | reverse complement strand
ATGCCCCTGCGCACCGACTACTCCGACGTCTCCTTCAAAGACGACGGTCGTCTCAAGCTCCTCATCATCGTGGGCACCCGCCCGGAGGTCATCCGCCTCTCCGAGGTCATAAAGGCCTGCCGCCGGCACTTCGACTGCCTGCTTGCCCACACCGGGCAGAACTGGGACTGGACGCTCAACGGGGTGTTCTTCCGCGACCTTGGCCTGGGCGGGCCCGACGTCGTGATGGGGGTGGCTGGTGACGATCTCGGCCAGACGATGGGCAACGTGCTCGAGGCCTCCTACCGCCTGATGGCGCAGGTGCGCCCCGACGCGCTCCTGGTCCTTGGCGACACCAACTCCTGCCTGTCGGCGATAAGCGCCAAGCGCCTGCACATACCGATCTTCCACATGGAGGCGGGCAACCGCTGCCGCGACGAGAGGCTGCCCGAGGAGACCAACCGCCGCATCGTCGACGTCATCTCCGACGTGAACCTGGCCTACTCCGAGCACGCCCGCCGATGGCTGCACGCCTGCGGGTGCGCCCCGGAGCGCACCTTCGTGACCGGCAGCCCCATGGCCGAGGTCCTTAGGGCCAACCTCCCCCAGATCGACGCCTCCGACGTCCTCGAGCGGGAGGGCCTGGAGTCCCAAAAGTACTTCCTGCTGTCCGCCCACCGCGAGGAGAACGTCGACGACCCGGCCAGCCTGCGCTCGCTGTTCGGGGCCGTCAACGCGCTGGCCGAGCGCTACGGCGTCCCGATCCTGTACTCCTGCCACCCGCGCTCCCGAAAGCGCCTGGAGGAGTCCGGCTTCGTCCTGCACCCCCTGGTGCGCACGCACGAGCCGATGGGCTTCCACGACTACAACCGCCTGCAGGCCAACGCCCTGTGCGTCGTCTCCGACTCGGGGACGCTTCCCGAGGAGAGCTCCTTCTTCGCGAGCATAGGCCGGTCCTTCCCGGCGGTGTGCGTGCGCGCGAGCACCGAGCGCCCCGAGGCGATGGAGCGGGGCTGCTTCGTGCTCGCGGGCATATCGGAGGGGGGCCTTCTGCAGGCGGTGGAGACGGCCGTCTCGCTCGAGGCGGAGGGCTGCCACCCCGAGGCCCCCGTGCCCGACTACGCCACCGAGTGCGTGTCCTCCAAGGTCGTCAGGATC
>JAGZEG010000036.1 GCA_018368455.1 Coriobacteriia bacterium | reverse complement strand
TCTGTGTAAGTCCCGCGACCCGGGGCCCGTCCCCGAGGAACGGAGGCGAGGCATGGCGAGGAGGAAGAGGGACGCGCGCGCCGAGGAGATCGCGGCGGCGATCCTCGAGGAGTCCGGCGCCAGGACGGCCGACGAGGCGCAGGAGGCCCTGAGGAGGATACTGGGGCCCGCCATAGAGGCGATGCTGAGGGCCGAGCTCGACGCCCACCTGGGCTACCCGAGCAACGACAAGTCCCCCAAGGCGAGCCCCAACCGGAGGAACGGCTACACCCCGAAGACCGTCAGGACGTCGGCCGGGGAGGTCGAGATATCGGTCCCGCGCGACCGCGACGGCTCCTTCGAGCCGGTGGCCGTCCCCAAGGGCAGCTCCGACCTCTCCGGGGTCGAGTCGCGGGTCCTGTCGATGTACGCGCGCGGGATGTCCCAGCGCGACATCGCCCAGACGGTCCGCGAGATATACGGGTTCTCGATGAGCGCCGAGACGGTCTCGGCGATAACCGACAGGGTCCGCGAGGACCTCGAGCGCTGGAGGTCCCGCCCGCTCGAGCCCGTGTACGCGTTCCTGTTCGTCGACTGCATGTACGTCCCGGTCCGCGACGGCCGCGGGGCGCGCAACGCCGCGGTCTACGTCGCGCTCGCCTACGACCTGCAGGGAAGGAAGGACGTGCTGGGCCTGTGGATGGACGACGCCGAGGGCGCGCACCGCTGGATGCAGGTCTTCGACGAGCTGAGGGCG
Source organism: Coriobacteriia bacterium (assembly GCA_018368455.1). NCBI lineage: Bacteria > Bacillati > Actinomycetota > Coriobacteriia > Coriobacteriia bacterium. The sequence goes on along the minus strand of JAGZEG010000036.1, from coordinate 579 downwards.
CGCGGGGTCGAGGACGTGCTCTACGTGAGCGCCGACGGGGTCTCGGGGCTCGCCGAGGGCCTGCGCTCGGTGTTCCCCGGCGCGGTGTGCCAGCGCTGCATAGTCCACCTGGTCCGCAACTCCACCAAGTACGTGCCCCAGAAGGAGTGCGCCGCCTTCTGCCGCTCGATACGGGCGGTCTACGCGGCCCCGTCCCTGGCCGCGGCCGGGGCGGCCTGGGAGTCCTTCAGGGCCGAGTGGGCCCGCTACCCCGGCGCGGTGGCGGTCTGGGAGCGCAGCATCGACCAGGTCTGGCAGCTGTTCTCGTGCGGCTCGGAGGTGAGGAGGGTGATGTACACGACAAACGCCCTCGAGTCGGTCAACGCGAGCTTCAGGAGGGTCGTGAGGCGCGGCTGCTTCCCGGGCGAGGGGGCGGTGATGAAGCTGCTCTACCTGAGGGTGCTCGAGCTGTGCCGCCGGTGGGGGGAGGGCTGCCACCACGCCGGCTGGTCCCAGGTGCGCAACCAGCTCCTGTGCGACGAGGGCATAAGGCGCAGGGTGGAGAGGTACATGTGAGAGGACTTACACAGAGTTCTTGAC
>JAGZEG010000035.1 GCA_018368455.1 Coriobacteriia bacterium | reverse complement strand
GAGGCCGCGGCCGAGGCTGGCCTTGCGGAGGCCGGCACGAACGACGCCGGCCAGCGGACGTGGACGCTGCACTACACGGTGGCCGAGGACACGTCGGATTTGCCGCTGGGCATGTCTGCGACGACGGGCTCCGTCAGCCTGACGGTCGTGGTGGCCGATGAGGGTGACGGCACGCTTGATGCCCATGCGGAGACGGCCGACGGCGCGTGGGTTGGCGTCGCCACGAACCCTGTCTCGTTCACGAACACGTTCGACAACGCCCAAGTGAGCGTGAACGTCCGCGGCACGAAGGTGCTCGACGCCGCTGGCACCGACACGACGCTCGCCGACATCGCCGGCAAGTTCACGTTCACGCTGAGCGGCTCCGACGGCGCTCCCATGCCCGAGGGCGGTGTGACGAGCGCCACGAACGCCGCCGACGGCTCCGTCGACTTCGGCAGCATCACGTTCCACCGCTCCGACCTGGGCGGGGAGGCGTCCAGGACGTTCACGTACACCGTCGCCGAGTCCGGCTCGGCTGCGGGCGTGACGAACGACGCTGCGATTGAGAGGACGTTCACGGTCACGGTTGTCGACAACGGGGACGCCGGCCTGTCCGTCGCCCTTGCCCCGGCGGCCCCGCTCGCGCTGTTCAGCTTCGCGAACAGCTACGACGTGGTGCCGACGAGCGTTAAGCTCGGTGCCGTGAAGACGGTCAACGGCGGCCTTCCCGGAGCCCAGGTTGCGCCCCAGTCGTTTGCGTTTACGCTGACGGCCCTGGATGGCGCGCCGCTTCCCTGGGGCGTGGCAGGCTCTTCCATGACGGTGTACAGCGACGCGGAGACGGGCGCCGTTGACTTTGCGCCCATCTCTTACGATCGCCCCGGCACGTATCGCTACACGCTGGCGGAGCGCGCTGGCTCGGCTGGCGGCTACGGCTACACGGACAAGATCGTCGACGTCGTCGTCACCGTGACGGACAACCACGACGGCACGCTGAGCGCCGCCGTGTCCTACGATGGCGTGGCCTCGACGCTCGATCAGCCCAGTCTACCGGCGTTTGACAACACGTATACGACGACCCCGACGGAGGTCGAGTTCGGCGGCACGAAGGCGATCGACAACGGCGACCACGGCACGACGCTCTCGCCCGTGACCGGCGCGTTCTCGTTCGAACTGGCGGCGCTCTCCGGCACGCTGGTCGACGGCGCGGAGCTGGCCCCGGCCGATGTCCCGATGCCTGCGGGTTCCTCTGCCGGCGAGGACGGTACGCCTGCCAAGGTCGTTGCCAACAGCGGTGCGACGTTCTCGTTCGGCGCCATCGCCTACGGCACGCCTGGCACGTATCGCTACCAGGTGACGGAGCAGATTCCGGCATCCGGTGCCGACGAGACGATCACGTACAGCGCGCTCGTGTACGAGGTCACTGTCGTCGTTACCGACAACGGCGACGGCACGCTGAGTGCGTCGGCGTTCTACGGCGTCGCTGATGGCGAGGGCGGGGATCTTGCGCCCGTTGCGGGCATCTCGTTCACGAACGGCTATGCGCCGAAGGCCGTCGAGGCCCAGCTTGGCGCGCACAAGGCGCTCGAGGGCCGCGACCTGGCCGAGGGCGAGTTCGCGTTCGACCTGTACGAGGGGACGCTCTCTGCGGATCAGATCGCCTCGGGTGAGGTCATGCCCTTGGCGAGTGCATCGAACGCTGCCGACGGTACGGTCGTGTTCTCCGCGCTGAGCTTCGACACCGTGGGTACGTACGACTACACGATCGCCGAGCGCCCGGGCGACCTGGGCGGCGTCTCGTACGACGGCTCCGTGCACCACGCGACGGTCACCGTGAGCGAGAACGACGCCCACGAGCTCGTCGCGAGCGTCTCGTACGACGGTGCGGGCGACGTGCCGCCCACGTTTGCCAACGCCTACGACGCGTCCGGCTCTCTGGTGCTCGAAGGCTCCAAGGCCATCGAGGGGCAGGGCTGGGCTGACGGCTCGACGTACGAGTTCGTCATCACAAACGACGCCGATCCGACGGGCACGCCCGTGTCGACCGGTGCGGTGACGCCGTCGACGCAGGCGGGCGGCAACCCCGCGGGCTTCGCGTTCACACCCATCGAGTACACGCTCGACGGCCTCGAGGCCGCGGCCGAGGCTGGCCTTGCGGAGGCCGGCACGAACGACGCCGGCCAGCGGACGTGGACGCTGCAC
>JAGZEG010000034.1 GCA_018368455.1 Coriobacteriia bacterium | reverse complement strand
CTCGACCTCGCCGCCGATCGTCACGATCCACTCGTCGGCCACGGCCGGGTCCGTCGTCGTGCGCCACTCGGCCGGCTCGTTGTTCAGCGACTCGAAGAAGATCTGGTTGTTCTCGGAGATCGTCGTCTGGTCGTAGGACACCTCGACGTTGGCCTCCTCGGCCGCGACGTCCGTGATGCCCTTGTACAGGTCGTACTTGGCGTAGTCCCACAGCTCGAACTGGTTCTCGCCGACCGTCAGCTTGCCGTCGGAGAAGTAGTGGCACGAGTCGCAGTTGCCGTTCATCGCGGAGAACGCGGCGCTGCCGTTGTGGATGCCGTGCAGCGACACGGAGAGCTGCGTGTTGCCGAAGCCGGCGTTGCGGTGGCAGCCGAGGCAGTTGGCGATCGTGATCTGCGTGGCGTAGCCCGAGCCGTACGCGTTGTGCTTCGTGTCGAGGCTCATGACGATGTCCTCGAAGCTGGTGTGGCAGCTGAGGCAGCCACGGTTATCAGCGTTGAGGTAGCTGATATTCCAGCCCTTGGGATCGCTGGGCACGGGCTGATAGATGTTGCCGAACGCGTCCGTGTAGCGCTTGGGCTGGTTGGCCTCAGCGTTGGCGGCAACCTTGTCGGCGTACGTCAGCTTGTCGGCGTACTCGGAGTAGTTGTCGAGCGTCGTGCCGCCGTTCTCACCGAAGCCGATGTTGTTGCCCAGGCGCGTGTCGGTGGACACCTCCGCAGCGTCGCCCGCAGCCGACTCGGTAGCGAACGCGGTGACGACACCAGCGCACGCCAGGCTGCCGGCGAGCATGATGCCCATACCGGTGGCAAGCATCTTCGTCTTGATGCGCATGCCCTTTCTCCTCCCATAGTGGTCTGACAGAACGGGCGGCCGCTCCATACGACCGTCCTCGAATCTGAAGCAACCTTAAGGTATGGGGCGAAACGATGGTAGTCATGCGTTATCTATGACGAACGGCGATAGCTCTGAGCTGGGGAAGCGACTGTTTTAACGCAGTGGATTTGCGTGTCGGAAGCTTGAAATAACCCGGCGTAACCACGATGTTGCGAGGCTTGTCGCACCCGGCGAACAGGGGGTTAACCGCAGGGGTTATCGCTGATCATGTGCGGTCGATTGGCCGGCAGAGATACCTGGAGCGCCTCACGCGGGGCTGTTGCGAGGGCTCGCGCGTCGTACGTGTCGCCGTGTTTTGCAGCACGTCGAGCGGGGGTGCGTTCGATGATGCCATGTGCGCCCGTGCTGGCGACAGCTGCGAGGCCACCTCTTGATTTTCGCGGTGCGCTGGCTTGCCAAAAGGGCCCGCGATATGAAACTCGGGCGGCGACGTTGGAGTATCCACCTCTAAGTTTGGCTGGTTGGTAGTGGTAGACAGGGGGCTGCAATTCAGAGAAGGACAAGCGGGTACCTGTGTGGCCAAAATGGGGCAGCTTTGCGAGTTGGCGGGGCCCGGTCGGCCTTTGAGGTGACGTCCGGGCCCGGCGCGACCTGCGGCTTTTTCGAAGCGAGGCCTCGGTGGGGTCGCGTGGAGGCGCGCCGAGGGCCTTGTCGGCTCGCAAAGCGGGGCGGTTTTGGCCAGGGGAGGGGCGCTCCCTCCTGCTCTGGGCGAGCGGGGCCCCGCTCGCGACCCGGCCCGGCCCGAAAGGGGGCGCGGCCCGGGCGGCCCGGTCGCGTCGCCGCGGCGCGCGGGCAGCCCCACGCAAAAGGGGGCCGCGCCCCGCGCTGGCGGGACGCGGCCCCCGGGGGGCGCCTGCGGGCGGTTAGGGCCTTACTGCGCGGAGGTGACGCCGGCGTTGGGGGAGTTGGGGAACTCCGCGCCCTCGCCGGGCTCGGCGGGCACCTCGGAGGCCTCGCGGGCCTCGACGCGCACCTCGGCCACGTCGCGCACGAAGTAGTTCGCGGGGGCGCCGGCCAGCCACAGCTGGTTGTTGCCGCCCACGGAGGCGGAGAGGTCCTCGCCGTTGATCTCGTAGGAGATGACGCCGTGGTGGGCCACCACCCAGGACAGGGGGAGGGCCACCTCGCAGCCGTCGGAGGAGACGAACACCAGCGTGTTGACCCCGGCGCGGGCGCCGGCGCGGTCCAGAAGGTGGCTCACCGGGATGCCCTTGACGTCGGCCGTGATGATGGCCCGTCCGTCGGCGGGGTTGCCGCCGCAGGTGCAGGTCATGACCTGGCTGACCGAGTCCTCGCCGGCCAGCTCGTCGACCGTGGCCGTGAACTCGGAGTCGACCTCGCCGGTCACGGAGAGCTGCCACTCCAGCGGGTTCACCTGGGCGAAGTCCTCGGTGGCCTGGCAGAGGGTCCCCACAGCCCCGCGGAACGTCGAGGCGATGACCTCGTTGGGCGTGATCGTGGCCTGGTCGAAGGAGAACGTCCCCTCGGTCGCGTCGGCGGCCACCGTGCCGGCCACTCCGGACTCGGAGGAGGCGACGGCGGCGGGCTGGTCGGCGGCCGGGGAGGCCGGGGCCTCGGAGGCCAGCGCCACGGCGGCGCCGCCCAGCGCCATCGAGGCGCCGATGCCACTCGCGAGCAGGGTCTTCGTGTAGTTCTTCATGGGTGTCTCTCCCTTACTCAACGGTGAACAGGAAGTTGGTGTCGCGACCGCAGACGAGCTCGGAGCCGTCGGGCAGCATGCAGGTGGTGCGGATCTTCAGCAGGTACGCGCCGGGGTTCTCGGGCGTGAAGTCCATGCGCCAGTACGTCCAGCACGTCGGGTCGTTGTCCGGCGTCTCCATCTCGAGCCAGCTCTGGCCGCCGTCCAGCGAGTACTGGATCTTCGTGATCGGCGCGTCAAAGGCGTCCGCGAAGCCCTCGAGGTGCACGGGCTCGCCGTTCTGGAACACCTTGCCGTCGGGGTAGTTCAGCACGCCGGCGTTGGGCTTGCCGTCGTACGTGCCGGTCCACGGGTCGATGATGGGGCTCGACTCGCTGTTGAGGACGAAGTTCTCCTTCGTGATGAAGTCGATCGTCTGGATGGCCTTCATGTACGTGGCTGCAGAGCCGCGCGGCACGATGAGCGTCAGCGGGTAGCCCTGCGTCACGGGCAGCGGCTCGCCGTTGATCTCGGTCACGAGCAGGCAGTCCTCGACGTTCACGAGGTCGAAGGCGGGCGACACGAGGTTGTAGCCGTCCTCGGTCGTGCACTTGAGGCTCGTCACGGAGTCGGCCGGCTTGACATAGTCGATGATGGCCTGCATGGGAACGCCGGTGAACTCGGCCTGGAAGATCCAGGGGCCGCCGGTGCCGTTGGCGATGCAGACCTGCTTGGCCGTGTGGGTCGTCGTGCCGAACTTCTCCTTGAGCTCGGAGACGCTCATCTCGATGGGGTTCTCGACCTCGCCGCCGATCGTCACGATCCACTCGTCGGCCACGGCCGGGTCC
>JAGZEG010000033.1 GCA_018368455.1 Coriobacteriia bacterium | reverse complement strand
TCTTCGAGGCTGGTGAGCTGGGCTCGTATGTGTCGAACCTCTACCAGAACGGCATGTTCCTCGCCGAGTGCATCGCCTCTGGCCGCGCCGCTGCCGACACCGCGTTTGGCGGGCGCTCCACGGTGAGCGAGGAGCCGCCCATGCAGGGCATGGCGGATCTCATCGACATCACGAAGAAGCCTGACGGCACGTATGAGCAGATGATCAACGGCAACGACGGCCAGTTCACCATCTCCGTCACCGTTGAGGGTGGCAAGATCACGGCCATGGAGGTCGTGAAGGGCCGCGACAACATGTTCATGACCGATGAGCAGCTCCAGCAGTTCATCGACACGGTCATCAACGACCAGACCGTCGCCGTCGACACCATCGCCGGCGCCACGCTGGACAGCAACAAGCTGAACCAGGGCCTGCAGGACATGTTCAAGGACACGGCGACCGCGTAACGCGCGGGATCTGTACGAAACGCGCCCACGTCCCCGGGGCCCTCATGGGCTCGCCGCGTGGGGACGTGGGCGCTCGTGTCTCGGGGTGCCACCCGAGGCGGGATCATTTTGACACAGCTTGTCGAAAAGAGGCTCTCCCATGAGCAAAGAAATGTCGCGCCGCACGTTTGTTGCCGGCGCATCCACGGCCGCTGCCCTCTCTACGCTCGGCGGCGTTGCCACGGCGCTCGCGAGCGAGGCGTCGGCTGCCAAGGATGAGAAGGCCGGCTCCGCTGCGGCCGAGGCCGAACCCGCTCCCATCGTGCCGGGCGGTCCGAGTGCTGGCATCGTGCGTGTGACCATCAGCGTCAACGACTACGAGAAGAGCCGCTCGTTCTTCACGAACATGCTCGAGTTCAAGGAGATGGCGACGGGTATTCTCTCGCCCGAGGAGGTCAAGGGCCTGTACGGCCTTGAGGGCGGAGCGCGTTACACGATGCTCAAGAACGAGTGGCAGACGACGCTTGTGCAGCTCATCGAGTTCGAGGCACGTACGGGCAAGTGCATCCGCACCGACCGCCCGAGCTGGGATCCCGGCTACTTTGACGTCGCCATGCGCTGCGACGACAACAAGGCCGTGCGCGACCACCTCGTGAAGCTGGGTTACAGCTACTACTGTGAGCCGCACGAGTACACGACGGAGTGGAGCGGCAACACGGTCAGCGAGGCCGTTGCATGCGGTGTTGACGACATGCCCCTGACGCTTATCGAGTCAGTCTCCGAGCCGCGCCCTGAGTTCGAGGGCCTGTTCAAGAACATCACGGACGTCGCGCAGGCTGTGAGCGACATCGATGCGGCGGACGCGTTCTACGGCGGTGTCCTGGGCTTGACGAAGGTGTATGACGAGGAGGTTGTGGGCCTGGTCGATGCCATCCTCAACCTGCCTGCCAACACCCCGACGCGTCTGGCCATGTACTCGGTCGAGGGCACGCCCGTTGTCGAGCTCATCCAGATGGACATCGAGGGAACGCCGATGTCCGACGTTGCGAAGCCCGAGAACGCCGGCCTGTTCTGCACGAGTTTCGAAGTCGACGACGTCGCGGCGACGCTGAAGGCATGCGAGGATGCGGGCTTTGCGCCGCACGGTGATCCTGTTGAGTGCTTCGTTGCGCCGTATGGCACAATCGACGCCGCCATCGTTGATGGACCGGACGGGATGCTCGTAGAGCTGTTCCATCGCAAGTAAGTTTTATCAATGCGCTCCGGTGCCGCGCGCCGGGTTGCGTTTACATGACGTCCCCGGGAAGGGAACCCCCGACCCTTCCCGCTTTGGACCGCGGGCACTGGCGATGTCCTGTCTCGCCGGTGCCCGCATTCGTTGGTGAGGTTGCCGTGCTGCCAAGGCGCTACCCCAGCGGTGGCTGGTCCCGAGAGCCACCTTGTTGACGGGTGGCGTCAAGCAGCTCGATGAGCTCCTGTTTGGAGTGGACGTCGAGCTTTTCGTAGATGCGCTGCACGTAGTTGCGCACCGTGTTCGTGGCCAATCCCAGCTCCTGCGCCGCGTGTGACATCGAGCGGCCGTGAGCAAGCAGGTCGACGATTTGTGCCTCGCGATCCGTGAGGTCATTCCATGCGACGGGGCCTTTTGGGACAGGGGGAGTCGGGGCTACCGGCTCGGTGTTGCGGGGAGACGTTGCCGTTAGTGTCGCGTGGGTTGGGTCTATCGGCGCGCTGCTCCTGCGTGTGCGCGGTCTGACCAGCGCTTCCACGTCGCTGAGGGGAACGGTGACGCCGCCGGGCTCCCTGTCTTCCCCACGGCGGCGGGGGCGTGCCAGCGAGACGAGGGGAAGCGACAAGAGGTACAGTGCGACGGCTGACACGACAAGCGAGCGGACGGTCTCATCGAGGTGCTCCTGGGCGCCCAGGGCCTGGCCGGCGAGAAGCCCGGCGAGCAGGAGGAGGCGGGCGGCAAACATGGAGAGGCAGGAGACGGAGAGTATGGGAATGTCCCACATGCGCGCCGCCTCGATGAGCAAGAACAGCACAGAGATGCTTGTAATGGCGTTGAGCACGACGAGTGCCACGTAAAAGCCGACGCTGTAGGCCGTGCTTGCGAGCGGAAGGGCGATGAGGGCGAGCGCTACCAGAGGAAACGACAGGCGGAATATACGCCGAATATTGGGCATGCTGCGACCGAGAAACGCTATGCCGGCGACAATGAGACAGGCGAGCATCGTGACGAGACTCTTTGCGACCGTATGACTTGTGGAGCCTGACGTACTTCCTGTTTGGAACGCCGTGACGAGGCCGAACGTCATGACGAGCACGGCGTAGATGACGAGAGGGCTCCAGATCTCGTGCAACGCGCCGAGCGCGCGCTCACGACGCGACAGGTCGGGCGCCCCGGGCTCCGGGCCTGTGGACGACGCTGCTTTTGCGGACGTCGCTCGTTGTAGCTCGCGAGGGGCGAGCGTGCGGGCGAGCCACCAGTAAAGGGCTGCGCTCAGTAGTCCCATGACGGTCAGGCAGATCGCTTGAGCGCCTACGGGTATGAGGCACAGCGGGATGAGGACGACGGAGCTCAGGAGCATGGCGCCGACGAGCGTTGTTAGGCAACGGCGTGGTCTCAGCGTGACGAAGGCCATGAGCCAGGCGGCGTTGGCGACGATCCACGTTACGCCGCTGATGATGCTGAGCACGAGATGCGTGGTGCCGCCGGCTTGCGACTGACCTGAACCTAGGCCCGACGCGAGGTTCGTCAGGGAGAGCGCGACGATGGATGCCATCGCGGGCAGATGAAGGCGTGCGCTGGGCTTCAGCCAGCCGACAACGGCGAGCGTGCCACTCGCGAGGAGCATAAATGCGGAGGCTGCGATGGAGAACGAGAGGTTGCTGCCCAAAGGGGGAGTCGCTGTGTTTACCGTGTTCATGCCCGTTGCGTACGTCGCGTTCATGAGCGCGCGAAAGAGGCCGTATCCGACGAGGAGGGCAAGGCAGTAGACGTCGACGCGCTCGGATACGGTGCGTGGCGCAGACGGTGCCGTGCAGACGGCCGCCGAGCCGGCGGTCTCGGCCTTGAGGGAGCTCCGCTGCTGCGCTGGGCCCATGTCTGCCTCGATTCACTCTGTCACGTCTTCTCGATGCCACGAAGCAAAAGTATAGGGCATATAACCGTTGGGCCCTGCCAGCGCCAAGCGAATGAAACCGGATTCTGTTGCGAGCGGGTGTTGTCGGTATTGGGCCGGTCAGTCGGCATGCTTCGGAAGCTCGCTGCCCCCATAGAGCGCGACGAGCTCCTCGCGGGAATGCACCCCGAGTTTGGCATACAGGCCCTTCGTGTAGCCGCGCACCGTGCTGACGGCCAGGCCGAGCTTGTCGGCCGCCTGGGATATGGTCATGCCCCGCACCATGAGCTGGGCGAGCTCGCGCTCTCGCGGTGTCAGGCGATGCCCGTCAAAGGTGGCGTGGGGCGGGGTGCCCCCGTCGTTGCGCGCGCCGGAGGCCGAGTGGAGGGCCGCGGGTTCACTGCTTGTTTTGGGAGACGCTTCGAGGCGTCCCGCGCCCGTGGCAGCCGCCTTTACGGGCGACTCTGGATCGGGGCGCTGGCGGCGGGTGAGCGCAACGAGGCCGAGCGAGAGCAGGTAGAGCGCGACAAAGGCGACGGCGAGCGTGCGCGTCGTGAGGTCGGCAAACCCCAGCGAACCAAGGGCGCTGCCGAGGAGGAGCCCTACGAGCAGCAGGGCTCGAGATCCGAGCGTGACGACGGCGACGGAGGGTATGACGGGGACGCGTCTCTCGACGCACATGCCGAGCAGAAGGGCAAGCGCGACGGTGCTCGCGATCGCGTTGAGCGCGACGAATATAGCATCAAAGAGCAGCATGTAGGTGGGGCCGAGAAACGGCAAGATGCCAAGTAGTAGAGCGACGGCGGGAACGGCGACCTTGAACAGCGCGGAGATGTCGGGCACGGTGCGTGCCCGGAGCGCGATGACGAGCAGGAGGGCATAGGCGACAACGCTGGCTATGCCCTTGGCGAAGGCGCCCTGGGACGGAGGGGCGCCGACGGCCTGAAACGAGGCGATGAGCCCCAGTGCGATGCTGAGACACGCATAGACGGCGAGCGGTGCTGCGAGCCTGCGGAGCACTGAGCCAACGGAAGGGGGGCGTTCCGTCTCTGTCACGGACGAAGGGCGGGGAGAGCCGCTCGTCGTGCAGAGATACAACCCGGCGCTGAACAGGCCTGTCCCTGCGGCAAGAAAGGGGGCGACGGAGAGGGGTAGCGCGGTGAGGGCAAGGCTCAGCGTGGCCCCGAGCAGCGAACCGGCGATGAGGGACAGGACGCAGGGCTGGGTGCCCAGCCGAGCGAGGGCGTCGAGCCATGCCGTGTTGCCGATGATGGCCGTGACGCCATAGACAAGCGAGAGAACGGGGACGAGGGCAGGCAGCTTGTTGCCCGGAAGCGCAACGAGGATGGCGCACGAGAGCACGACGATGGCGGAACAGGCAACAGGACGGATGACGCGAGGTCGAAGGCGCGCTCCGAACGCGAGCAGGACAGCGGCGCACAGAATGATCGAGAAGGACGCCATGACGGAAAACGGCACGTCGTTGATGATGACGTGCACGTTGGGTCGCGTCGACATGGCGGTCGAGTAGCTCTGCTCCATGAGCGCCTTGAACAGCCCGAAGCCCACGATGCCCTGAGCAAGGGAGCACGAGGACGCCTGTCGAAATGCGATGCGCATGACGCCTCCCGGTGATGCCTCAGTGGTATCGGATTATCTATTGTAGATATGTGTCCATGCATTGATACACCCCACATGTGTTTCATCTCAAAGGCTCTGTACCGGAAAAGTAACCACAAGCTGTGGCTTGTCTTTTGACCGCAGCATCCCTACGCGGAATCGTGTGGCGCCATACCACCGTACTTGACAGCTGTGAGCTGGGACGATCATCACCCATACCGTGCGGCTACCCAGATGAGTCATATGGGGCGAGCATGTACCCAGAACGTGCGTTCCCATGACGCACGTAATGACCAAGGAGGGTGCACATGGATACAGCGATGACGCGCAGGGACGTTCTCAAGGGTGCCGCGCTCGGTGCCGCGGCGACGGGGCTGGCGGCACTTGCCCCAGTGGCACTGGGAAGCGAGGCGGCACCTGCGTTTGACCGCGAAGTTGACTTCCTTGTCGTGGGCTACGGCCTGGCCGGAGAGGCTGCCGCACTCGAGGCGAGCGACATCGATCCGACGGCGGACATTCTCATCATAGAAAAGCTCGACGAGGGGCAGGCCGGTGGCAATTCCATAGCGTCAGGCCAGACGATCATCGTCCCGAATCCCGACGACGTCGACACGTTCAAGACGTACGCCGCTGCGTGTTTTGAGCCCAACCCTGTGCCTGATGACTACCTCTCTTGGATGTGCAACGAGTTCGCGACGCAGGTCGACTGGATTCAGGGCACGATGTCTCCCGTCGATTACGAGATAGGCTACGTGTCGGGCGGCCCCATCGAGTGGGGCAAGCTCGTGACGGAGTTCCCCGACCTGCCTGGTTCGAGCTTCTCCGGCTGCTCGGCGCACGTTCGCGCTGTGGGGCAGACATTCGAGGACGGCGGCGTCTGGCGCGGCTTCGACGCCGCGGTGAGCGCGCGTGACAATATCACGGTCGAATATGAGGTCGCATTCAAGAACGTCGTTGTCGACGCTGATGGCAAGGTTGTCGGCATCATCGCCGACAACAAGGGCACGCAGGAGTGCATCGGCGCGGGCAAGGGCGTGTTGCTTGCTTGCGGTGGCTACGAGAACAACCTGCAGATGCAGCGCGACTTCCACGGCATGGACATGGTGTATACCGGCGGCACGCCGGGCAACACCGGCGACGCCATTCAATCGCTGATGGGTTTGGGCGCCGAGATCTGGCACATGCGCAACCAGACGCAGTCCGGCGGCTTCTGGCTGGGCATTAAAGTCCCCGAGTACGAGAGTACGTTCATGCGAGCTTTCGACATGCCTGCGGGCTCGTGGATCGAGGTCGACGCCGAGGACAAGCGCTTCTACAACGAGTCGGCGGCCTACCATCGCCAGCACATGAAGTATCGCCAGTACGGCCATTACGTCGACCTGCCGCATGACCGCGCCCTGCCCGTGCACCTTATCTTCGACGAGAAGACACGTGCTGCCGGCCCCATCGTGGCGCTCTGGCTCTCGTGGCCCATCACGAAGCTCGGGTACAAGTGGTCGAGCGACAACTCGGCGGAGATCGACAAGGGCTGGATCGTAAAGGCCGACACCGTAGAGGAGCTCGCCGAGCTGACGGGCCGCAGCGCTGGTGCTCTCCAGCTTGCCATCGACGCGTACAACGAAGGCTGCGCGTCGGGTAAGGACGAGTTTGGCCGCTCCGCTGAGACGATGCAGCCTATCGACACGCCACCGTACTACGCCGTTGCCATCACACCGACGCTCGTGGGCACGACCGGCGGTGCAAAGCGCGACACGGGCTCGCGTGTCCTGCGCTGGGACGGC
>JAGZEG010000032.1 GCA_018368455.1 Coriobacteriia bacterium | reverse complement strand
GAGCGAGGCGCCGCAAGGGGTGCGAGCGGTGGGGCGCGCGGGCGCCACGGGCGAAAGCCGGGTGCCCGCAGGAGCGAGGCGCCGCAAGGGATGCGAGCGAGCGGGAGGCCGCGAGCAGCGTAGCGCAGGCCGCCGCACGGAAACGGCGCCCGCGCGGACAGAAACGCCGGGCGTGTATGGCACGTTTGGGGCACCCGGCTTCGCACCTCGCAAGGGCACAGCGCTCACCTGCGGTTTTGCCGGGCCGCGTGGGAGACGGAAATCGCGCGCGTCCGACCCGCCATACACAGCTCGGCCTTCTGGCCACAAGTGGCGGGTCTCGCGACAAGAAGCCTGCCCGATCCCCGCGAACCTGCCGTGCCCCGTCCTCCCGCGCCGCACGCCTCCACCACCTGGCGTAGAATCACTCCCACAGAGGCACAAGCGAGGGAGTCGACAGTGAATCTCAAGCGGTTGTTTGCATCATCGCAGGTCATTTGGCTCTTTGCCCTCGTCTGCCCACGTGCGTGGACGCTGTTCGTCATCAAGCCGCTCTACAGCTATGACTCCTCCTGCTTCATGGCGTTCTACGGCGCCGAGGCGCTCACCGCCGCGCTCGTCGCGCTGGTCGCCCTGCTGCGAGGCCACGACGCCGGGACAAGCCGTTTCCCCAAGACTCCCCTGCCACTCGCGCTGCTCATGTGCGCGCCCACCGTCCTGTTCATCGCCCCCGTCGCCGGGCTCGCCCCGTGGCTGCCCCTCGCAACCGCCGTGCTCGCCGGCGCCACGATGGCCTGGTGCTACCTGCAGTGCGCGTTCGTCTACGGCAGGCTCCAGGAACGCGAGGCCGTGTTCTTCGTGCTGGCATCGTTCGCCATCGGCGCCGCCCTGCGCTTCCCGCTCGAGCTGCTGCCGGCCACGGCCGCCGGCGTCATCGTCGCCCCGCTGCCCCTGGCCTGCCTGCTCATGTGCCGCCGCGCCTCCGCCTACGTCGGGGAGCTCTCGGCTCAGGCAGCCGACTCCGCCAGCGCCGCCCCGCACTCTCGCCCCATGAGCGCGGGCGCCCTCGTTCCCTACGTCGTGCTCGTCGTGCTGTACGGCCTCACGCTCGGCGCGTTCCAGGTGGCCCTGCCCGACGAGCAGAGCAACCTCGCCGTCATCGCCATCGGCATGCTCGTCAAAGTCGCGCTGCCCATCGCACTGCTCGCGTTCGTGCTCTCCTCGTCGAAGAGCGTCGACCTGGGCCTCATGTGCCAGATCGGCCTGCTGCTCATATTCACGGCGCTCGTCCTCACGCTGAGCTTCTACGACAACGAGGACTCGCCCGTAGCCGGCATGGCCTCGGACTACGCGCGCAACATCTTCAACTTCATGCTCGTGGCGACGCTCGCCGTCCTCGTCTGCCGCATGCCCCACCACCCGTTCGCGACGTTCGGCTTCGGGTGGGCCTTGCTGCCGGCAACGGAGCTGGGCGGCCTTGCCATCTCACACGCAGCGGGTGCCGCCCTCTATGACCGCGGCATCGAGATGTACGTGTTCTACGTGCTCGTGCTGGCAACCGTCATCGCGCTCATCGCCGGCGTGCGCAGCAACCGCGACACGCGGCTGTTCACGCCCGAAGCCGCCGACCCCGCCTCCTTCGAACGCTACGCCGCGCGCCAGCAAGCGCTCGGGGCGCTTGCCCAACAGGGCGGCCTCACAGAGCGCGAAAGCGAGGTAGCCACGCTCATCTGCGAGGGGCGCTCGAAGCGCTACATAGCCGAGCGACTGTCCATCTCGGAGAACACCGTGCGCACGCACACGCGCAAGGTCTACGACAAGCTCGGCATCCACAGCCGCCAGGAGCTGCTCGACCTCATCGAGGAGCGCGCCCGGTAAAGCGCGCAGCCTCGCGCACGCCCGGGCATGCGTAGCCGGGCGGCCAGGGCGCGGACCAGCCAGCCCAAAGCCGCCTCGCACATTGCGCCACGCAGCGCTTGACTCTGCCATTTCCCCAGCTCAGGCCATCACACCAACCGGACGATGGCCAAAATACGCTTGATTGTGCACCGCCGTCCCCCTCTTGGTGTCTCGGACGGCCCATCCCCGCTGGCTACATTTTGGGCCATCGACGCACACGGCGATCGATCAGCGGCACACCCGCCCCGCGCCGCGCTCCGCACGTCCCGACCGCATGCCCCATGCGACGGCCGGGGCGCGCAGGGCACGCGAGCGAGACCGGGCAGCGCCGCGCCACGAGAGAGAAGGGGATCGACCATGAGCACACGCACCTCCATCGACCGCAGGGATCTCGTCAAGCTGGGCGGCCTCGTTTCCGCCACGGCCCTGACCGCCGGCGCGGCCCAGGCGCTCGCCTCCGAGAAGGCGTCCGCCTCGTCCGACAGCGCGACGTCGGCCGGCGTCACCGCCACGAGCGACGCCCCCTGGCTGCCCGCGAGCTGGGACTACGAGGCCGATGTCATCGTCGTCGGCTGTGGCGGCGCCGGCCTGTGCGCCCTCATCGAGGCGCGCGACCAGGGCATGAGCGCCATCGGCATCGAGCACATGAGCATCACGGGCGGCAACTCGCGCATCTGCAACGGCGGCATGGACCTGCCCGGCTCGCCCCTCCAGAAGGAGCAGGGCATCGAGGACTCGGCCGACATCTTCTACGAGGACCTCATCAACAACCTGGGCGACGACGTGAACGAGCCCATGATGCGCCTGTACG
Organism: Coriobacteriia bacterium; assembly: GCA_018368455.1. Lineage (NCBI taxonomy): Bacteria > Bacillati > Actinomycetota > Coriobacteriia > Coriobacteriia bacterium. The sequence continues at coordinate 6,051 of JAGZEG010000032.1, read as the reverse complement.
CCGACCTGTCCGCCGAGCTCTACGACTGGCTGACCGACCTGGGCATGGAGTTCCTCCAGGGCGAGGTGCGCGCCACGAACGGCACGTCGCGCCCTCGCGAGCACTTCATCGCGCCGTCGAGCGGCATCGACTTCTTCGAGCAGCAGGCGCTTGAGCGCGGCGCCGAGATCCACCTCGAGACGAAGTGCGTCTCGATCATCCAGGACCCCATCACGAAGCGCGTGCTGGGCATCCAGGCGACGGGCCCCGAGGGCGAGACGCTGTACTACAAGGCCAAGCGCGGCCTCGTCATGTCGTCGGGTGGCTACGCGATGAACGTCGACATGATGAACGAGTACGTCATGGGCAAGGGCGCCGAGAACCTGCTGCACTCCGGCCACGTGGGCGATGACGGCACCGGCATGCTCGCCTGCATGGAGCTCGGTGTGGCGACGCGCCACATCAGCTACATCGGCCTGCTGTGCACGTCGCACCCCGAGGGCTTCGGCGTCCACGGCTGCGCCATGTACCACATGGGCGCCATCCTCGTGAACCAGGAGGGCGAGCGCTTCGTCGACGAGTCGCGCGGCTACACGAACATCTGGCCCGACGTGCTGCAGCAGACGGACCAGGTCTGCTACTGCATCTACGACCAGGCCATCGCCGACGAGAACTCCAACAACAACAGCTCGTACTACGACCACCAGAAGAACGTCGACTCCGGCCTGCTCATCGAGGCCCAGACCATCGAGGAGCTCGCCGAGAAGATCGGCTGCGACGCCGCGACGCTGCAGGCGACGCTCGACCAGTACAACGGCGACGTCGAGGCCACGGGCGTTGACAGCGTGTTCGGCCGCGACCACCGCATCACGGAGTCCGGCGACCTCATCACCATCGCGCAGGCCCCGTTCTACGCCTGGAAGACGGCCATCTCCGTGGCCTGCACGCAGGGCGGCCTCAAGAAGGACCTCACGTGCCAGGCGCTCGACGTCAAGGGCAACGTCGTGCCCGGCCTGTTCCTCGCCGGCAACATCAGCCACTACAGCGAGCAGGGCATCACGGCCGGCACGCGCCAGAGCCACGACGCGTCGGGCACGGGCTTCGGCGGCGCGCTGGCGTTCGGCCGCTACGTGTCCCAGCAGATCGCCCAGCTCATGGAGCCGTGGGACGAGGCGTAATCGCGAGCGAATAGAGCATCGCACGAGCTAGCCGAAGGGGGCGGGCGTTCTCCAGTGATGGGGACGCCCGCCCCTTGCATGCGGGCAAGAACGCGGGAAGGCGCGGTCATCCCGTGAAGCCGGCCGCTAAAACCGTCGCGCGGCGCCGGTTCGGAGAGTACAATTCGCCCAGTGGTGCTCAGCAGGCCCCGCGCGTGAGGCGCGAGAGGCTCGCTGGGGCATCGCAAAACTCCATTGGGCTAAGAGAAGGGTTAGCGTTGAAACCTCGACCTCACAGTATGTGCTGATCCCTCCTTGAGCCGGTCCCGTCGGGCCGCGGCCATGTGAGGGGTCGCGAGTCTGACACGCACGCGTCGCCAGCTGGGCCGTTCCGGCCGAGCGGCGCCCGCACGAAGGGGACCGGTATGCCCTACCTCTCTGGAATCCTGGGAACGCAGGTCGTCGATGCCGACGGCGAGAAAATCGGCACGGTGAGCGACGTGGGCGCCGCCGTGGGCGAGGTGTTCCCCCGCATCACGGCGCTCGCGTTTCGCGGCCCGGCCAACGTGCCGTTCATGATCTCGTGGCGCAAGTACGTCGCCTCAGCCACGGAGGACCTCATCACGCTCAACGTCCCGGCCACGAGCGTGCGCTTCTCCTACCTGCAGCCCGACGAGCTGCTGCTGCGCCGCGACCTCATGAACAAGCAGATCGTCGACACGCAGGGCATGAAGGTCGTGCGCGTCAACGACCTCAAGCTCTCGAGCGCCGGCGACGGGGAGTTGCGCCTGCTCGGCGCCGAGGTGGGCGCGCGCGGCATCCTGCGCGGCATCGCCCCCAGTCTGGAGAAGCTCGTCTGCGGGGCCGCCCGCGCCCTGGGCAAGCCCATACCGGAGCGCATCATCGCCTGGAGCTACATGGACCTGCTCGACCGCGACATCTCGCAGGTCAAGCTGTCCGTGACGCACAAGTCGCTCGAGGACATGCACCCGGCCGACATCGCCGACATCATCGAGCAGCTCGACCCGCGGCTGCGCGCCCAGGTGTTCCGCCAGCTCGACGCCGAGAGCGCCGCTGACACGATGGCCGAGCTCGACGACGAGCTGCAGGCCGACGTCATCGACGACCTGTCCGAGCGCGAGGCCGCCGGCATGATCGCACAGATGGACCCTGACGACGCCGCCGACATCATCGGCGAGCTCTCCTACGACAAGGCCGAGAAGCTGCTGCACCTCATGGGCGTCAAGGAAGAGAAGGCCATCCGCCAGCTGCTCGGCTACCCCAAGGACACGGCCGGCGGCATCATGACGTCGGAGTTCGTGGCGCTGCCCGGCACGGCGACCATCGCCGACGCGCGCGCCCGGCTGCGTGGGCTCGATGAGGACTTCGAGTCGGTGCACTACATCTATACGCTCGACGACGAGGGGGCGCTCGCCGGCGTCGTCTCGCTGCGCGACATCATCGTGTCCCCCGACGACTCCCGCTTGGCCGACCTGGCGTTCACCGACCTCATCACGGCGTCGCCCGAGGACGACCAGCGCGACGTCGCCGAGGAGATGGGCAAGTACTCGCTGCTGGGCATCCCCGTCGTGGACGAGAACCGCAAACTGCTCGGCCTCGTGACCGTGGACGACGCGCTCGACGTCATCGAGGATGAGCACGAGCGCGACCTGGAGCTCACGACCGGCACGCGCTCCGAGACCGTCGGCGACGCGGGCGCGGGCCACCTCTCGTGGTACCTGCGCCGCGAGCTGTGGTTCGGCGTGTGGCTCGCCGTGTGCGCCCTCATGCAGCACGTGGCGCCAGGAGGGCTCTCCATGGTGCTGCTGGCGTTCCTGCCTGCGGTTCTGCTGGTGGCCGACGACATGCTGCCCTTCGCCGCCGGCTCGATCATCGATTCCGAGGAGGACGCGCCCTCGCTGGCGGGGCTGCTCGTGCGCGACCTCGTCATCGGCCTGACGATGGGCGCGCTCGGCTGGCTGCTCGTGAGCTGCGCGCTGTGGAGCGAGTCGCTGCCGTTTGCGGGGGCGGCGAGTACGACGCTCGTGAGCTGCGTCGCCGGGGCCGCGATGGTGACGGTGGCGCTCGTCGTCGGCAGCGCGGCGATTGCGACGCGCGTGTTCACGAAGCGTGCCGAGCAGAGTAAGCCGACGCCCGGCGTGGGCGCGTCGCTGGTGGTCATGCTCGCCGCAAGCGCCGTGTTCGTGGCGCTGACGGTGGGGATCTGCGCGCTGGCCGGGGCGCTGTAATGGCGCGCGAGCGAGAGAGGGGCGCAGGCGAGCTGGGGCGAGGGGCGACGGCGAGCGGCAGGCAAAGTGCGCGGGGTTGTCCAGAGAGAAGAGGACGCGCGGCGGCGGCGCGCAACGCGCAGGCCGCAGGCGAGCCAGGAGCGCGGAGCATAGCAAGCAGCGACGCCGCGCCAGCCACGGGTCGCACTCCGGGAGCAGGATGCCCGGCTGCGGGCGACGCGCTGGAGCCCCCGGCCCCCTCCCCGGCCGCGAAGAAGAAGCCGACGTGGCTGCTGTACCTCTCGGCCATCGGGCCCGGCATGGTCGCGGCCCTTGCCGGCAACGACGCCGGCGGCATCGCGACGTACTCGAGCGTCGGCGCACTGTACGGCTATCGCATGCTGTGGATGATCCCCGTCATGATGCTGCTGCTCTCCGTCGTGCAGGAGTCGGCCGCACGCATGGGCTGCGTCACCGGGAAGGGTTTCGCCTCGCTCATCCGCGAGCACTTCGGCATCCGGCCGACGGCCCTTGCCATGGGGGCGCTGCTCGTGTCGAACACGGCCGTCACACTGTCAGAGTTCGCGGGCATCGCCTCGGGCATGTCGCTGTTCGGCATCCCACCCGTCATATCGGTTCCCCTGGCCGGCCTCATCGTGTGGCTGCTGTCGACCGGCGGCAGCTACAAGCGTGTCGAGAAGGTCTTGCTGGCCGTGAGCTGTGTGTTTCTCGCCTACGTCGCCGCTGCCTTCATGGCCGGGCCCGATTGGGGAGCCGTCCTCGGCAGCACGTTCGTGCCCCACGTCGTCGGCGAGGCCGGGTTCTTCTCGCTGCTCATCGCCACGATCGGCACGACGATTGCCCCGTGGATGATCTTCCTTGCGCAGAACAACGTCGTCGACCGCGGCGAGGGAGCGGAGACGCTGCGCTACCAGCGGGCCGACAGCATCTCGGGGTCGGTCGTGGCCTGCCTCATCGCGTGGTTCATCATCATCACGACGGGCACGGTGCTCTATCCCAACGGCATCGCCGTGGACTCGGCCGCCGACGCGGCGAGCGCCCTGGCCCCCATCGCCGGCGCCTATGCAGAGAAGCTGTTCGCCGCCGGCCTCGTGGCAGCGAGCTTCCTGGCAGCGTGCGTGCTGCCCGGCATCACGAGCTCGGCAATCTGCGAGGCGTTCGGGTGGGAGCGCGGCGCCGACCGCAGCTGGAGCGAGGCGCCGACGTACAAGGGCATCATCACGTTCATCCTGGTGCTGTCGTGCGCCATCGTGATGCTGCCCGACGTCAACCTGTTCGGCATCATGACGACGGCGCAGGTCATCAGCGGCGTGCTGCTTCCGGTGCTGCTCGTGTTCCACGTGCTCATCATCAACGACCGCAAGACGATGGGGCGCTACCGCAACTCGAAGCTGTGGAACGTGCTGACGTGGGGGACAATCGTGCTCGTCGGCGTGCTGACCGTCGTGATGTTCGTCATGCAGGCACTGGGCGTGTAGCGCGCGTAGGGCCGGCGGATCAACCGGGGAGCCGGATGTGCTCGCGGGAATGACAGGGCCACCGAAAAAAGCTGGCATGACCGTACTCGCATGCGGGAAGCGGTAGGCACGCCAAGGAGAGACGAGGGTAGTCTGGCTCGCAGGCAGGATCGGCGGACACCATCAAGGAGAGACGAGCGTGGCCGAACTCGCGGGTAGGATAGGCAGAGAGAAAGCGACACTGCGCGCTGCGATGCGCGAGGTGCGGGCGGGCATCCCGGCAGCGGAGCGCAAGCGGCTCTCGCAGGCTGCCTGCCGGCGGGTGCTCGCGCTGCCGGAGGTGCGGGCGGCCCGCACCGTGGCCGTATACTGCGCGCTGGGGACGGAACTCTCGATGGATGGCCTCGTGGGAGAGCTGAGCGCGAGCGGCGATGTGAGGTTGCTCGCGCCCGTGACCCTGACCGGCCGACGGATGGCCTTCGTGCCCGTGAGCGCCGACGAGCTGCTGACCCGCACGGAGGGGCGTACCGAGCAACCGCGCCACATGGGCACCGGAGCGGACGGGCCGCACGCGGCCGCGAGCCCCGGGGAGCGGCCTGCCTTCCTCGCCCATCCCGAGCGACCCCTTGCCGAGCTCCCCGCCGGCCGGGCACCCGTATTAGCGGGAGATATCGACGTCATGTTGGTTCCCGGCCTCGCTTTCGATGCATGCGGAATGCGGCTGGGCTACGGGGCCGGCTACTACGACGCGTGGCTGACCTCGGCCGATAAGCCGCGTCTACCGGACAGCGCGCCCGAGAGCCAGAGCCCCGCTCCGGCCGCCGGCAGCCGCCCTCTCCTCGTCGGCGCCTGCTTTGACGAGCAGGTTGTCACCCGCGTCCCCTCGGAGTCTTTTGATCGGCCCGTCGGTGTCGTCGTGACTCCGACGCGCACCCTGCACTGCTTCCCCCGCTAGGCAGGCGTGAGCCTTGCGGAGCTGAAAAAAGCGGCTCCACCGCAAGCGATGGCATTCTATGCAACGATCCGATGGGCAGCCTTCTTTTTATGCACGCACTCTCTGCAACGCGGTGCAAGGCATCTCGATGGGCCCACGGCGTGGGCAAAGATCGGGCTCGGGGGATGCGGCAGATTTCTTGGACCAATCCTACACCGGCAGGCCCAGCCTCGCCCTCCTGCCGTCGATCGTCTCGTAGCGGGTCCGGGTGCGCC
>JAGZEG010000031.1 GCA_018368455.1 Coriobacteriia bacterium | reverse complement strand
AGCGGCACGGCAACTCGTGCCCCGTGATGCTGGCGAGCAGCGCGCAGGCGACGCTTCGGGGCCGCTACGCCGGCTCCGCCTACGGGCAGAGCAAGCTCGAGGCGGAGCGCCTGCTGTTCGAGCGCGAGGAGCGCACCGGCGCCCCGGCCCTGGTCTACCGCCTGCCCAACCTCTACGGCAAGTGGTGCCGCCCCAGGTACAACTCGGCGGTGGCCACGTTCTGCGACGCGATCGCCAACGGCCGGCCCTTCCGCGTCGACGACCCCTCGACCGAGCTGGAGCTGCTCTACGTCGACGACCTGGTCGGCGCCATGCTGGGCGCCCTGCTGGGCGAGGCGCCCCGCTGCCGCTGGGAGGGCGGGGAGTGCGTGCCCGACGACGCCGGGCGCTACCGCTACGCCCCCGGCTCCCAGAGGGCGACCCTGGGCGAGATAGTCCGCATGCTCGAGTCCTTCCGCGACTCCCGGGAGACCCTCCAGGTCCCCGACCTCACCGAGGGCTCGCTGTCCAAGAAGCTCTGGTCGACCTTCCTGAGCTACTACGAGCCGGGAAGCTTTTCCTACGACCTCAGGCCCAACGCCGACGCGCGCGGCAGCTTCACCGAGTTCCTGCGCACCCCCGAGCGCGGGCAGGTCTCGGTCAACGTGAGCAGGCCGGGGGTCACCAAGGGCAACCACTGGCACATGTCCAAGTGGGAGAAGTTTCTAGTCGTGAGCGGTGAGGCCAGCATCAGACTGCGTAAGGTCGGCACGGATGCGGACGGCAACCCGTTCCCAGTGATAGAGTATGTGGTGAGCGGCGAGAGGCCGCAAGTTGTAGAGATGATTCCGGGTTATACGCACAACATCACGAACCTGTCTAACACTGCGGATCTTGTTACGCTTATGTGGGCTAATGAACCCTTTGATCCGACAAACCCTGATACCTTTGCGGAAGAGGTTTAAAAATGCCTTGCGATATGACCGCTATCGTTTTGACCAAAAACGAAGAGAAGAATATCGCTAATTGCCTCAATTCAATCAAATCGTTAGTTAAGCGTATTGTTATTGTCGATAGCGGCTCAACCGATAAGACAGTGGAAGTTGCTAAGTCCTTTGGGGCTGATGTTTATTATCACGAGTGGGTTCATTATGCTAGTCAGTTTAACTGGGCTCTTGATAATGTTGGAATAGAAACTACGTGGGTGTTTCGTATTGATGCAGATGAAATTGTAACCCCTGAACTGGCCCAGGAACTAGAAAAAGAGTGCGATCAGCATGCTGAAGATGAGGTAAACGGCATGGAGATGCCGTTTAAGCTGCTTTTCCTCGGCCGTTATCTTACGTATGGAGGGGTTTATCCGATTTGGAAGATTACGGTCTTTAAGTATGGGACAGGTAAATTCGAGAATCGATCAATGGGAGAGCATGTTGTACTTGAGAAGGGCTCCTGTATTCGACTGAAGGAAGACTGTCTCCATCACGATTTCAAAGATCTTTCGTCTTGGATTGAGAAACATAATGCGTATTCAACTCGCGAAGTTGAAGATCGCCTAGCCGTTGTCTCTGGTCGTCGAAATGCTGATTTGAAAGGGAATGCTGCGCAAGCGGAAAAGATGCGCGACAGCCTTTATTACAAATTGCCTCTATTTATTCGTGCTCGGCTATATTACTGGTATCGTTACTATATTAAGCTTGGTTTTTTAGACGGAAAACCTGGTCGTATTTATGCATTTCTTCAAGCCTATTGGTATCGTTATCTAGTAGACGCAAAGCTCTATGAACAAAGAAATAAGAATAGAGAATATTAAATGCAGCATATTCTATACTATTTGGCAAAGTTTTTTCAAAAAATACAACTTCCATCTTTACGTAACTGCGTGATTGATCGTACCGCTCATGTGCTGCAAAAAAGTAATCTGATTGATGTTTCAATTGGCCGTTACTCCTATGTCGGTGTTGCTAATTCCATTTGCAACACTTCTATTGGTTCATTTTGCTCCATTGCCAGCTACTGCGCGATTGGCGGAGGTAATCATCCTCTGGATTATGTCTCAACTTCACCCGTTTTTCTTGATGGGCATAACGTTTTTGGAACCAACATTGCGACTTTAAGTTTCGATGCTGCACCGCAAACTCACATTGGAAATGATGTCTGGATTGGTGAGGCGTGTTTTATTAAAGCAGGGGTAAGGATTGGTGATGGTGCTGTCGTTGGCGCCCATTCAGTTGTAACAAGAGACATTCCGCCATATGCAGTTGTTGCTGGTTCCCCAGCAAGGATTTTGAAGTTTCGATTTACTAATGAAGTTATTCAACGGCTCGAGGGAATTGCATGGTGGGACTGGGACGATACCCAACTTCGCTCCCGCGCAAAATTATTTGATTCACCTGAATCACTATTGGGGAGTCTTGATGACTAAAGTAGTCCATCTATGTATAGCGTGCTTTTTCCCAGATGGTTACTCTTATCAGGAGAATTTGCTTCCCAAGTTTCATAAACGTATGGGTTTAGACGTAGAAGTTATTGCGTCTTTGCTGACTTTTGGACCGCATGGTGAACAGGCGTACGTTTCAGATCCTAGCACCTACATTAATGAAAATGATATTCAAGTAACTCGTTTACCTTATAAACGCATTGGGAAAATTGCCAAGAAACTCGCGATTGTTGATGGACTTTATGCTGCAATTGAGCGCTCCCAACCTGATGTCCTTTTTATACATGGCTGTCAGTTCGGAAGCATGCCTGATGTCATTAAGTATTTAAAACACCATCATGAGGTTCGTGTTTTTATCGATAATCATGCTGACTATTCGAATAGCGCAAAAAACATATTTTCTAGGTGTATTCTCCATAGAATTATCTGGCGTCATGAGGCGCAGCTTGCCCTGCCTTTCACCGAGCGGTTTTGGGGCGTTCTTCCGGCGCGTGTGGACTTTCTCATCCAGAACTATGGCCTTCCTAGTAACAAATGTGCCCTCTTGATTATGGGGGCAGATGACGATGAGGTGGCAAGGGCCTCTGATGCGGATTTAGTCGCCAAGACTAGAGCGCGTTTTGGTTTCAGGTCGAACGACTTTGTTGTCGTCACGGGTGGCAAGATTGACGAGGCAAAGCGACAGACTCTCGCGCTTATGGATGCCGTTGCCGAGATGGACGAGCATGTAAAGCTGCTTGTATTTGGACCAGTTGTCCCTTCGATGAGGCTCGAGTTCGAAAGGCGACTCACCTGCAAGCGTATCGCGTACGTTCCCTGGGCGACTGCGTCTGAGTCGTACGATTACTTTGCCGTGGCTGACCTGGTCTCTTTTCCCGGACGCCACTCTGTGTACTGGGAGCAGGCTGTCGCGATGGGCAAGCCGCTGCTCATTAAGCGCTGGGATGGCACCATGCATGTTGACCGTGGAGGAAATGTGGCATACACGAGCGGGGATGATGCGTCGGCGCTGGCGAGGGATGTGAGAAACTTGATGGAACCGAAGGTGCTTACGTGTATGCAAAAGGTCGCGGACGAGGCAAAGGGCGCATTCCTGTATTCCGATATCGCTAAGCGCAGCATCGGTGCTGATGTTTAGGTGATTGTATTGCGGAGACATTCAGTTGCGGAAGGTGTTGGACTCCGAGGCGTCACGCTTGCAGCGTGTACTGGGGTCATTCTTACGGTGCTATCACAGATCACGCCGGCGTTACAGATTCTTTATGGGCTGATTTGGTTCTCGCTTGTAGTTTATTGCGCTGTGCACGAGGCGCCAGTCATTAAGCTGTCCCACGTGTTTTTAGGGACTCTGAGCCTGTTTTTCTGCCTTGTAGTTTATTGCTGCGTTTGCTTGCTTTCTACGGGAGATACCGGATACATAACGGGCTATCCTGTCCTTCTCGCGAAGGCGCTTCTGATGTACGTTGTTGGCTACTTCCTCTCTTTCTATGCCGGGGGGGGAAGGCATCTGGAAATATATTTTTATTGCTTTTGTGGCTTCGGCATGTGTCTACGGTATATGGGCGATTGCAACGTATGTTCCGAGTCTTGGTTCGTGGTTGACGAGTCAAGTGTATCTATTTGGTTCGAAAAATAGTTTTGGACAGATCGCGGGGGTTGCGAGTGTTGTCCTAATTACGTTTGCCATACGTAAGGCGAGGTTGCGACGGAGACTCGTTTTTCTCGCGCTTGCAATTGCTCTGGCGTTTATGGCGATGCTGATGCAATGTCGCACCGCTCTGCTTGCTCTATTTGCTGCCATCATTGTCCAACTTTGCTGTGCTGGGAAAAAGCGGATGCTCATCGTGGTGGGGTTCTGCGCGATTTTTGCTTTTTGTCTTTCACCGACCTTGCAGACCTATATTTCTCACGCGTTGTTCCTCGATAAATATCAGGATGCGGATCTAAATGCCTTCTCAAGCGGACGCCTAGAACTTTGGGCCGCTGCGCTTGATCGGACCAGCGAAAACCCCATGTTGGGGATTGGACACTACTATGTAGATTGCTTTTATATCAACACGTATGCCAATGTTGGCATACTCGGCTCGTTATTTGTTTTTCCGCTTTGGGGTATACGTGTAGTGAGAAACATAAAATATGGGTTATCTATCCGACATGAGCTAGGCTCTTTGGAATGGCTTCGAATCACATCGCTTGCTCTGACAGCATTCTATCTCGTTGAGTCGGTTTTGGAGGGTTTTCCCCCGTTTGGTCCCGGAGCAAGCTCATTTCTCTTTTGGATGTTGAGCGGATTCTTGGATGCCGCATCTGAGCGGGATACTTGTATGAACGGCGTTGTCGATAAGGAAAAAACCACTATACCCTTACATCAGATAGGTGCTGTAAAATGAAGAGCCAGCTCAAGATTGGTGCTGCTCTTTCATATTCTGCGGTGGCATTCAACACGATTGCTGGCCTCATCTACACTCCGTGGATGGTCTCCTGTATCGGAACTGACGACTACGGTCTTTATACGCTTGCGCTTTCCGTCGTCAACTTCTTCATGCTCGATTTTGGGTTGAGAGACTCCGTTTCTCGCTTTTTGTCGAAGTACTACACGGAGGGTGATGAGGACGCTGTTGGTGTCTTTCTGGGTATCGTGTACAAAACGTACCTCGCGATTACTTGCTTGATTGCAGCGGCCCTTGCACTGGTATTTTTTAACATCGACAGGCTCTATTCGGGGCTTACCGCGGAGCAGATACCCGTTTTTAGGACGCTTTTCGTTGTCGTTTCTTTCTACAGTGTATTCTCTTTCCCCTTTGCTCCCTTGAATGGGATCCTGACCGCAAACGAGCGTTTTATTGCGCTGAACGCTTGCAATTTGGTTCAAAAGGTACTGACCGTCGTTCTTATCGTGACCATGCTTCTGTTGGATCAGGGGGTCGTAGCGCTCGTTGTTGTCAATGCGGTTGTTAGCATTGCCATAACGTTTGTCAAGCTCTTGCTGGTTCGTCGAGAAACTCGCGCGAGGGCGGACTTTGCTCGATGGGATACCGGTATTGCACGGGAAGTTGTCGGGTTCTCCACCTGGGTTATGATTGCCCAAGTCTGTCAGCGCTTCATTTTCGCTGTGATGCCATCTATTATCGCCATCACGGCGACTACTTCAGAGGTTGCTCTTTTTGGACTCGCTGCGTCTCTGGAGGGCTACGTGTATACCGTTGCGAGCGCGCTGAATGGGATGTTCATGCCCAAGGTTTCGCGTGCGGTCGCGGGGGTTGGAGAGGGTCTTCAGTCATTGATGACACGTTTTGGTAGGATTCAGCTCTACATTATTGGTTTTATCGTTGTCTGTTTCTTCGGTCTTGGCGAATGGTTCATTCAGTGCTGGATGGGCGTCGGGTACGATGGCTTGTGGCTATGCGCGCTTCTCATAATCATGCCGAGTCTCGTAGAGTTACCCCAGTCGGTGGGCGTGACGGCGATCACGGCTTCGGGGAAGGTGCGAGCAAGGGCAATGGTGTTCCTTGCTATGGCAGCGTGCAATATCGTCCTAGGTTTTATCCTTTCTGCGTCGCTTGGGGCGCTCGGCGGATGCCTGTCAATCTGCATTGCCTATTCTCTCCGGACCGTTGGACAGAATGTCATATACAGGAATCTGTTGGGGATAGATCTTGGGAGTTTTTTCGCCGACACGTTCGGAGGCTGGGTCTTCCCGGCTGTGGTGACGCTCATGTCTTGCATATTCCTCGATTGGTTCTTCCCTCTTAGGGGCTGGGCTGGACTGCTGGTTGCAGGGTGCCTCGCCGGATGCGTCTACGCGGTCTTGTGCTGGAAGTTCTCAATGAACAACTACGAGCGCGGGCTGGTGACCTCGTTTGTCTCGAAAAGGAAAAAGAGCGGGTCCGCATAAAGGACGAGTGGCCCGTATGGGTACTCCCCGGTACGTTTTGGCTTCCGGCACCGATGCAAACTTTCGTTCGCAGCTCGGCGTAATCAATGCGCTGGCCGAGAGACGTGACACATCCGCTTGTATGGCTGTCACCCGTGTTTCTGCAAGTATCTGGAGCCGCCAGGTTTCCGGCTTGGCTTGCATGTGCGCATACACGAGCAAATGGGCTTCTATGACTATAACCGCTTGCAGGCGAGTGCCTTTGCGGTTGCGCCCGACTCAAGGACGCTTCCCGAGGAGCCTGGCTTCTTCGCGTCTGCCGATAGGGCCTTCCTCTCCCGCGTGCATCCGCACCTCAGCCGGGAGGCCTAGGGCGATGGACAGGGCGCGCTTCACTTTGGCGGACGTATCGGAGAAGGGATTTCTGCAGGCGGTCGCCATCGCCATGGAGCTGGAGACGGAGCTCGCGCCCTATGGCTCCCGTATCTGACTATGCCGGCGAGAGCATGAGCTCCAAGGTCGTCAAGATCATCCGGTCCTACACCGACGCGACAGACAAGACGGTGTGGAGGAAGGGCCCTAATCGAACGGAATGCTGTCCGCGTATCGCGCTGATCCCACGCGATGGATGCACGCCGGTGGATCCGATGGAAGAACCTGACGTCAGATTGATGTGCATTTGTCTATGGTTAACTCTAGATTTAGGAGAATGACATGAAAATAGCCGTTGCCGGTACCGGATACGTCGGTCTTTCGCTGGCCATCTTGCTCTCGCAACACAATGAGGTGCGCGCACTAGATATCATGCCCGAGAAGGTCGAAAAGATTAACGCTTTTTGTTCGCCCATCCGGGACGCCGAGATCGAGCGTTTTCTCTCCGAAGCAGAGGCGGGAGAACGCAAACTCGACTTGCATGCAACAGTGGATGTGGCAGAGGCCTACACGGGCGCAGACTATGCCATCGTGGCCACGCCGACGAACTACGATTCGGATAGGAACTTTTTCGACACGAGTTCCGTCGAGGCCGCTGTCGCCGCCATCCGTTCGGTGAACCCCACGGCATGGATTGTCGTCAAGTCCACCATTCCCGTGGGATATACTTTGTCACTACGCGAAAGGCTGGGCGATAACCGCATCATCTTCAGCCCCGAGTTTCTGCGTGAGGGCAAGGCGCTCTATGACAACCTGCATCCCTCTCGCATCGTAGTAGGCGCAGCTAAGGGAGACGCCGGCGCTATGGCCGCCGCGGAAGCCTTCGCCGAGCTGCTGGCGCAGGGTGCCGACCCTGCAGAGCTTATCCGAGCCAATGCCGATGGCACAACGGGCATTCCGCGCCTGGTGCTTGGCGCCACTGAGGCCGAGGCGGTCAAGCTGTTCGCCAATACCTACCTGGCGCTTCGCGTGGCCTACTTCAACGAGCTGGACACCTACTGCGAGGCTCGCGGGCTGTCCTCAACCGACGTCATCGAGGGCGTGTGCCTGGAGCCGCGCATCGGGTCTCACTACAACAACCCCTCCTTCGGCTACGGCGGCTACTGCCTGCCCAAGGACACCAAGCAGCTGCTGGCCAACTACGCCGACGTCCCCCAGAGCCTGATCGGTGCCATCGTGGAGGCCAACCGCACCCGCAAGGACTTCGTGGCCGACCAGGTGCTGGCGCGGGCGCGCGAGGCCGTGGAAGGGACGGGCCGGGCGCCCCTGGTGGGCGTCTACCGCCTGACCATGAAGAGTGGCTCGGACAACTTCCGCGCCTCCAGCGTCCAGGGCGTCATGAAGCGCGTGAAGGCCAAGGGAGTCCCCGTGCTGGTCTACGAGCCGACGCTGGGCGAGCCCGAGTTCTTCGGCTCCGAGGTGACGCACGACCTGGCCTCCTTCAAGGAGCGCTGCGACGTCATCGTGGCCAACCGCTGGAGCGACGAGCTGGCGGACGTGTCCGAGAAGGTCTACACGCGGGACCTGTTCAGGAGGGACTAGGAGCGCCTCGCTCCCCGAGGCTTTCGGGCATTTCGGGTAACGCGCCGTGAGGACGAAGCACCGCTTCGCTGGCTGGTATGCTTGTGCGGGAGCATTCGCCAAGGGAGGTCGGTCTCATGATGTGGGAGTACGTGCGCTTCGCCGACGACACTCAGGTGTCCTACTCCGACGTGCGTGACGACAACACGGTGAAGGTCGTCGTCGAGCGTCCCCGGGACTGGGGATTTGACACGGCGTCCTGCCTACTTCCCGCATACAGGTGGTCGGAGGTCGACGGGTTCTCTCACGAAGAGCTTGAGGGGCTCGACGGCTTCGTCCGCAACAACGCCCCTCTCATCATGCGCTTTGCCTACGAGGGCGGACGCAGCTATGCCTAGCCTATTTCGCTTTGGGCCGTACGTCTTGTTCTTCTGGACGGGCGAGAACGGCGAGCCGGTCCATGTCCATGTCGCCGTGAAGCGCCCTGGTAAGGACGCGACAAAGATATGGTTGACGGCCGACGGCGGATGCAAGCTGGCGCACAACAGGGACGATATTCCAAAGCGCGATTTGCGGGATCTCATGCAGTTTATCGCCGCTAACCATAAGTTTATCTGCGACAAACGGGCCGAAGTTACGGGCGATTGTCACTTCGCCTCGTAGCGGTATCTCGGTTTTCAGCTCCTCCTATATCAAGACAAAGTAATATCGACCGAGGGAAAGGATTCCTTCCATGCCCCTGCGCACCGACTACTCCGACGTCTCCTTCAAAGACGACGGTCGTCTCAAGCTCCTCATCATCGTGGGCACCCGCCCGGAGGTCATCCGCCTC
>JAGZEG010000030.1 GCA_018368455.1 Coriobacteriia bacterium | reverse complement strand
GCCGCCGCGATCTCCTCGGCGCGCGCGTCCCTCTTCCTCCTCGCCATGCCTCGCCTCCGTTCCTCGGGGACGGGCCCCGGGTCGCGGGACTTACACAGATAATCTTACAGGCCCACCGAGAAGTTGCATGGTCCGCAAAGTATCCGCCGAGATGAGCTGTCGAACCTGATTGATAGCAACGCGTTGCGCTTCGACTTTCTCAGAATCATGGGGTTGAGTAACCGAATAGGTCAGGAAAACGTCAAGAACACGTCCAATAGTCGCGTCAAGACTCTTGATATCCTCATCGCTAATCTGGACCCGATCAAGTTCGGCCTTGTAAGCTTGGGCGATAAGTATTGCCTCGGAGCGTTCCTCGAGAAGTCTGTTCACAAGTTCGTCGTATGCATTTCTGACCGCCTCCGCGCTCTTCTCCTCCTTCAGGGATTTCACCTTGGTAGCAATGGCGGATGCGGTACCTTTGGCAGCAAGCGCAGCAAGAGAGCCGCCGAGATCTAAGAGAGTTCCAGCAATGTCAGAGTCCATCTTTACCTGCCATTCCTATTCAGACGAGCGCGGCGTTTCCCCCGCCAGCACGTCCGCGATCCTCTCGCTGGCGTGACCGTCGCCGTAGGGGTTGGAGGCGCGGCTCATCGAGGCGTACTCCTCCGGGTCGTCAAGCAGCCTGGAGAACTCGCGGTAGATCACACCCTCCTCGGTGCCCACCAGCTTCAGCGTGCCGGCCTCCACGCCCTCGGGCCGCTCGGTGGTGTCGCGCATGACCAGCACCGGCTTGCCCAGGCTAGGCGCCTCCTCCTGGATGCCTCCCGAGTCGGTCAGGATCAGGTGGCTGGCCGCCATGAAGTTGTGGAAGTCCACGACCTCCAGGGGGTCGATGATCCTCAGGCGGTCGAAGCCGTCCAGCTCATCGTGGGCGGCGCGGCGCACCTGCGGGTTCATGTGGATGGGGTAGATCGCCTTGGTGTCGGGGCGCTCTTCCATCACGCGGCGGATGGCGCGGAACATCCCGTGCATGGGCTCGCCCAGGTTCTCGCGGCGGTGGGCGGTGATCAGGATCAGGCGGCTGCCCCTCGCCCAGTCAAGCTCGGGGTGGGAGTAGCCCTCGCGCACGGTGGTGCGGAGCGCGTCGATGCCGGTGTTGCCGGTGACCCAGATCTTGGCCCCCGGCTTACCCTCGCCCAGCAGGTTCCGCCTGCTGGCATCGGTGGGCGCGAAGTAGTGCTCCGCGACGATGTCCACCGCCTGTCGGTTGAACTCCTCGGGCCAGGGGCTGTGGACGTCGCGGGTGCGCAGGCCCGCCTCCACGTGGCCCACGGGTATCTGCAGGTAGAAGCAGGCCAGGGCCGCGGCGAAGGAGGTCGTCGTGTCGCCGTGGACGAGCACGACGTCAGGCTTTCCCTCCTCGAGCACGGCCCTCATCTTGAGCAGCACGTCGCACGTCACGTCGAACAGCGTCTGGCCCGGCCTCATGACGTGCAGGTCGTGGTCGGGCGCGACGTCGAAGACCCGCAGCACCTGGTCGAGCATCTCGCGGTGCTGGCCGGTCACGGTGACGACCGTCTCGAACTCGTCGGGACGAGCCTTGAGCTCCCTCACGAGCGGGCACATCTTGATGGCCTCCGGGCGGGTCCCGAAGACGAGCATCACTTTTCTTTTGGACATCCGTTCTCCTTAATCGTTGCGAACGGCCTTGCGGGCGAGCACTCCCTTGAGGCCGCTGACAAGCAACCCCATCGTGTCATCCCTCATCAACGCCATTAGCGCCGCGTACACGGCAACACCCACAGCAACTTGAAGTGCAAGCATGACGATGTCGGGTAGGGGCAGCAGCCCAAGGCCCAGCACGCAGGCCGCCATCGCGGCCGAGCCCGCGAGGGGGCGCGCCAGGTCGCAAAACTGGTTGCGAAGGCTGTAACCAAGGACGCGCACGTTGGGGATAAGCGCCACGGCGCACGATACAGCGCCGGCCACAACGGAGCTGGTGGCAAGCGCCACGGGGCCCAAGGGTATGCTGCAGAACATGAGTCCCAGCTCGGCAGCCTTGCGAACCACCTCGAGCCTGAGCGTGGTCCTGCTGTCACCAAGCCCCCTCATTGCCTGGGCAGTCACTATCTGGATGGGCTGGAAACAGTACGACACCGCAAAAACCTGAAGGTAGGGCACGCAGTCCGCCCAACTTTCTCCCAGTAGCAGCTCAACAAGGGGCACGGCACATGCGGCCAGCCCAAACATCAGCGGGAAGATCGCGAAACAGCTCGCCCGCACCGACCGACGAGCGATGGAGAGTACACGCCCGGAGTCGTCCTGCACGCCGGAAAAGGTGGGAAGCATCACCTCCTGCATACTGCCCGTCACAGCCTGCATGACGGCGGCCGGGAACTGATGCCCGCGGTTGAAGAGTCCCAGAGTCGCTGCATCGAACACACGGCCCACAATGAGGTTGCGCAGGTTGAGGAAAATCTGAACGAGCAGATCGCCAGCAAGGACGTTCGCACCGAACGCGAAAAGTCCTTTGACGGCATCGAAGGAAAATCCCAGCTTAGGCCACCAGTGGAGGGTAAAGGTGAGCACGATGCACACGAAGAGTTGATTGCCAAGCTGCTGGGCAACGAGTGCCCAGACGCCTGCGCCAGCGAAGGCGAGCGCGACGCCCGCAGCACCGGAGCAAACGGCAGTAGCAAGGTTCGCCACAAACAGTTTGCGGAACTGGAACGTTTTCTCGGCGTAAGCCACTTGCACCGAGTTGTAGGCTCCGGGCAGGAGCACCAATGCCATCACCCGCAATATCTGGCAGACCTCGGGGTTGCCGTAGAAATCAGCGACGACAGGAGCTACCAGGAACAGGACCAGATAAATTACCAGGGACATTCCCAGCGAGAAGACAAGCACGCTAGAGTAGTCACGCTCGTCGACGCTATTTTTCTGAATGAGGGCCGTGTTGAAGCCACCCTGCACGAAGACGAGCGCGATGGCCGTGAACACGAGCACCAACGACACCACGCCGTAGTCGGTCGGACCGAGAAGGCGCGCGAGCACCAACGAAACAACGAACGAGACGATCTGCGCACTGCCCCTCTCGAGGAACTTCCAGATGAGCGATGTGACAACAGTGTGTCTGGAGACACCAGCCATCAGTCCCTCACCGCCCCAAGAGCCCTTTTGACAAAGCTCTTCAAGCCTCTTGGGACGTAGAGCATAATCTCCGACTTGACGGACTTAGAAAGCCCGAACTTATCCACGAGTCCCCCAAGATTGTCGCCTGCGCAAAAGCGCTGGAAGAACTCGTCTCGCCCCGGGTTGCCGGGAGTCGTGTGGTCGAAGAGCGGGTTGAACCGTGCCACGTCGTCGGGCGTGGACGGAAGCACCTCCATCGCGCCCGACAGGCGCGCCATAACGGCGCGTCCTTTCTTCGTATTGCCAACGACCGTCGACCACCCGCGGCCATCGTCGTGCTCGGGGAACAGCGCGCCCTTGCCGTTGAGGTCGGCAAGCGTCACGTCTCCGAAGCGCCTGCGGTCCCTGAAGCGGCAACGCTCCATGCATGAGCGCCGCAAGCACGCCTGGTTCAGGAAGAGCCTGTTGTAGTCGTCGCCCCTAACGTACTTAACCTTTGCATTGGAGCACTTGTCCAGGTACTTATACATGGACAAGTGCCTCTCGTAGTTGCCGACCACCGCCCGCTTGCAACGGAACCCGTAACCGACAATCTTACCCATCTTGGCAGAGGCCCTCTCCATGCACGACTCGAACACTGCCGGGCTGCCGGCACCGTGACATACGAGATCCACCAGCAGAAGCGACTCTGATTCAGCAAGGCTTCCCAAAAACAGATAAATGCCCGCTACCTCGCAGGGGGTACCAGAGAAGACGACTCTTCGGCCGGCCCTCAAGTCATCCCTGACCTGTCGAAAGGTGCCGCCTTTATCGCTCTGGACATACTTCGACTTGCGTAAGGATGCTATATTCCCCGATTCGCACCTCATATGCCTGACATGCGGGAAGTCCATAGCAGCACCATACACCACGGTGTCTGAATCTGGTTCAATGGCCGCAAACGCGTCGCACAGGCAGGTGAAAGCGCCGCCCGAAGAGCTAGCCTTCCACACGTCCATGTCCCACGTCACGGCCGCAACAGCTTTCTGTTCCTCGGTTGAATGCCCAGTCGCGCCGTTGATGATGGGGCAGACACGCTCGCACGCACCGCAACCGATGCACCTCCCTCCCACTGAGGGCTGCAGGAAACCCTCGCCGTCCCGAGCCATCTCTATGCAGGATATGGGGCATGCGGCGACACATGCGGTGCATCCCGTGCAAAGTTCCTCCCCAGCGAGGACCGGCATTAAGCACCGCCTCCCACGCCGTCGAGCGCCTGGGCAAGAAACCTTCTCGATGCGGCCACCTCATCCGTGAGTCTTGCGTTGGCGACATCCCAGTCAATCTCGGGTACGCAGCACTCGCCGAGCGGCAAAAGTCGGCCAAGTAGCCCCAGCTTGCCCAAAATATTCAGCACACGGGAGTTCTGGTCGAGTGCGTCACCTTCGTCGAACCTCTTGTAGGCGCAAAATTCGACCCCCAGGTTGACGGAAAGGGCTATGCCATGGAAAGAGTCGGTCATCACGAGGGAGGCACCGGAGAGCCAGCCGAGGAACTCCGGAACGGCCATCCTGCGAAGCGTCCGGCAGCCGGGAATCTCGGCCTCCCCGGCCTCGGGAAGGTATGTAATAACAGGAAGGCCGGTCTGTCGGGCGGCTTTTTGCACAGCGTCAGAATAACGAGAAGGCGAGCCGAGGAAATAACAGAACACGTAGGGCCCATTGGCCACACGCGCATCGTCAGCAACAGAGAGCCAGGTGTCCCTAGACACGAGGAAAGTCGGGTCGAGGACCGTGATAGCATCAAGGCCAAGCTCGTTCACAAGCAGGTCGCGCCCCTGCTCCTCCCGCACGCCAATTGCGTCGAAGCGGGACAGGAGGCTTCTGTATTCGCTGCGAAGCGCAGCGGGTATGTCGGGTAAGCCGATGCTTGCCGCATAGGCAACTTTCCGAACGCCGTCGGAAACTCCGGCCAGCATGTAGACGGGGTTAAAAACGTTGGGCGCCCAAATCTGGTCGCTACCACAGACAAGGGCGTCGAACCCGTCGCAGATCGCGCGGGCGTCCGCGGGGTCATACGTCTTGCGTGTCTGCCTCAGCTCGTCGCGCTGGAACCTCCAGGCGTCGAAGCTCGGCCCAAATGGAAGCGCATTGAGGATAGGCTTTGCCAGCCCCTTTGGGAACCTCTCGCCATCGAGCTCGCGCCTCCTGTAGTTCACGAAGCGAACGTCGAAGCCCATATCAACGAGCAAGTGCTGCATAGCCCATGCCTGAAGGTTGCTTCCGACGTTACTGTAGTAGTGCCAGGTCAGGATGCCGACCTTGGCCTTCCCTTGTTTGTTCGTCAAAGCTAAGCTCCCTATGAGAGTTCCTTCAACACTTCCGTCCAGCTTTCGGCCCAACGCTCACGCGAGAACGAGTCCTCGACCGTCCGCCTCGCGTTGCGCGAGAGGCGGGTCCTGAGTTCGATGTCGCGCACGAGCCTGCTGACGGATCGATATAGGTCATCGGCCTCCGGCCGTACGAGCAATCCATTATGTCCAGAAAGCACGATGTTCGACATGCCACCGATATCCGTCGCCACGACGGCACAGCCCGCTGACATAGCCTCGAGCAGCGACAGCGAAGTCCCCTCGGAGGCGACGGACGGCACCAGAGCGATGTCGAACCGCCCGTGGAACGCGATGCTCTCCCAAGCATCGTAACGAGTGAACTTAACTCGACCGCCTCCGTCGAATGCCTTGTGCAGCTCGCCCTCAAGCGAGCCATCTCCGGCAATGGTCAGCTCAACCTCGGGATGCTCGCGGAGAAGCCTCGGCATCACGTCGATGAGCAGCTCGCACCCGCGGATAGCCTCGAACCTCCGCGCGAACACAACGCGCACTTTGCCATCGCTTTTCCGCTCGGGCACAGCAATCGAAGTGTCGGCAAAATTCGGGATATACGTATAGGGCAGTCTGTTAGCGACGCTCAGCGCGCGCATCCAGTTAACGTAGTTAAGGTCCACGCATACCATACGGGAAACAAGCGAGTGCTGGTTCAGAATACTCTTTGCCTGTACAGCCCGCGCCGCAGTTGACACATTTCTCCCTGTAAATTCTTGCCCATGGATGGATGTGGTGTCCCAATAAATACCGTGCTGAATACCGACGGTATGATTGAACTTGGTCTTTTCTATCATTGTGCTAGTAGCAAATACCAGGACGTCTTCTTGAGCGTTGCCTATCCGATAAGCCTCTGCAACCAGAGGGTGAACATCGCCTGGAACGCACTTGACTAGATGAACTTCTTCGCCGGCAGCCAAGACCCTGTCATCTATCGCGCCTTGTATGGGAATCAAGACATGAGGTTCGCATCCGCATGCACTGGCAACTTCGCAAAGGTTTCTGATATAGGTCTCAATGCCGCCGATTTCGTATCTGTTACTAGCAAAATCGTAATACCTGAAATACAGAAAGATAATTTTACGCATAGCAAACCTGACCTTTACGGGTTTCCCCATCGATTTGCGCATTGACTTTTCGATGTATAGACGCTTCATTTATGAATGAAAGTACAGTAAGAAGGTAGAAAGCAAATCGATATGTATAGAGCATCGCCTCAACAAAGCCAGTAGCGACAAACAACAGAACGAAAACCTTACCAACAAGAGTTTTTTGGGCAAAGAAAAGCCGTCCCATGAAAAGTAAGTATCCCAGCAATACGAATATCCCAGAGGAAACAAGAGCGCTCGACCAGCTGGAGAGGTAATCAAGATTCTCGTCAAATTGCGTCGTTACACCGAAGTAGCGAACAAACTCGGCAACATTGTTCAGTCCGGTTCCGAATAGAAAAGTCTTTAAATCAAGTTGAGAAGCAACAATCCAGCCCCTGATGACTCTCTGCCCGGCAGAGCCGCCAGTCATATTCGCTCGACTCAAGGTCATCTCTCCTAAAGGAGAAAAAAGGACGAGAGCCACCAAAGCGCATAAGGCAATTGCAGCAAATAGCCCAAGAGGACTTATCACAACTTGCCCGCGCGCATTACGAGAAACAAAGCGGCGAGCTGCAAAGCACAACCAACCAAGCAGAATCGCGATTAGTGCCATGGACGAAGTTCCGATGACCAAACCAATGGTGATTATTGCGGCGAATAACAGGGAGTACGGCTTTTTGCTATATCGTTCATGCAGCAGCAAAATCAGAAGGCTCGGCGCAGAGAATAGTGCGGCGTAACTCGGCTCCAAAAAGAACCCGCTCGGGCGAAAATAATATAAGTAATGCACGACAAGATCAGTTCGTCCTTGAAGATCCTCTCTGTTGAAGACAGGCAGGAAAGACAGTGTCGTCGGAAGATCGCGTCCCAAAAACATGTGCGCAGCGTACTGCGCGATGGTATAAACACTGTTTACCGTTGTCGCAGCAATCAAAGTCATAAAAAAAGCATCCACGCGAATGTGCTTGCAGCCCACATAAATCAGAAAAGAGTAATAGATTAGCCGCATTAGGATAGTGGCTGATTTTTGAAACGATGCATAAGGCTGAACAATTACTGCAATGAAGTTCACGGTTATGACCAAAAGCATCAGCAGGTAGAAACCAGAGAAACCTCGAGTTGTAATGCCCTTTTTAAAATCAATAGCCAAATATACCAAGATAAATGGCAGTAGAACTGCCTCACCTAACGAGAGAACAGGGATAGGCGTAGCGTATTGGTAGAAAAACGGAAGCAAGGCGACTAATACCGAAAACAATCCAGCAAAACCACCCTCCTTGCTCCGTTTAACAGGTGCAAAAGTGATTGATTTAGCTACCAACATGTCGTTCATTGCTCTATTACGGACATTGCGAAGTCGGTCACCATCAGCTCGAATCGCTCATCATCTGCCATAATTCGTCGAATTTCATCGTTCCTACATTTCAAATATAAGGCCCAGTCAAACGCCTGGTAAGACTCATAAATACCGTCCGTGCAGATCGGATCATTCCAATCCACAATAATCCCTAGATGTTTATCGGCGACGCTTTTCGCCATTGCAGATTCTTTTGTTACAACGATAGGGATGCCATACCTTAAACCATCATAGTATTTAACGGTATAAGCAAGTTTTTGGATAGCATCGTTCTCATATGCGTTCAAAAGCAAGTCAGTCGCTTGGGCAAAGGATTCGATATCAACCTCATCATATACGCCGGTAAAATTGATATTGTCAAACCCATTTTCCTTGCAATAATGCTCGAGTTCTTCTATGCACCCAGACCCATGGAAGGTCAACGAAAATCGTTTGTCAGAACCAAATCTGTGGCAAACAAGCTTGTTAAAACTTAGCTGCCTAATGGTGCCCCAAAAGGCTACGCGTATAACCCCATAATCAATTGACGTCTCTTGAGCGATATCAAACTTGAGGCCTCTTTCATTATGAGAAACAACGTAGGTCGAACACCCTGGCCCAATGACATCCTCGAAAGCTGGCGAAGAAACAGCTGTGAAACGTGCATGCGAAGCAATCTTCCTTACTGCGCTTCTGTAAGGCGAAAATCCCTCACGCGAGATATCCCTATAGTCAAAGATAAATCTGTCTTTGTACTCCCCCAGCAGTAATGGCATGAGCATGGTCGCCATTTGACTGGTGAACACAATCAATCCGCTATAGTCCCTTTCCCTAATTGTTCTCTTTACAAAACTCGCATAGCTAAACAGCA
The DNA here is from genome assembly GCA_018368455.1 of Coriobacteriia bacterium. Classification (NCBI taxonomy): domain Bacteria; kingdom Bacillati; phylum Actinomycetota; class Coriobacteriia; species Coriobacteriia bacterium. Next base: position 1,614 of record JAGZEG010000030.1, on the reverse strand, counting down.
GTGGCAATTTCTTACACAGCGGTAAGAAATCGCTCATCTGCTTATCGAAGCAAATCACATTGTGAAGATTGCAGTCAATCCCATCCCGATTCCAAAAAACAAATTCATGTTCAACGTTATGTTTCTTGAGAATTTGCGAATATTTGAACGCATACTGACTATATCTGAGGCTATTAGGGAGGAGCAGGCCTAACATATCAACCCCGCATCACAATTCTTTCTATCCATCAGCTCTTCCTCCACACCATCTTGTCGACGACTCCGGTGTAGGACTGGATGATCTTGACGACCTTGGTGGACACCCTCTCGGTCGCGTAGTCGGGCACGGGGGCCTCAGGCAGGGCGCCCCCCGCGTCTAGGGCCACGGCGGTCTCCACGGCCTGCAGCAGGCCCTTCTCGGAGACGCCGGCCAGGGTGAAGCAGGCGCGCTCCATGGCCTCGGGGCGCTCGGTGCTCGTGCGGACGCACACGGCCGGGAACGGGCGGCCTATGCTCGCAAAGAAGCTCGACTCCTCGGGCAGGGTGCCGGAGTCCGACACCACGGCGAAGGCGCCCACCTGCAGGCGGTTGTAGTCGTGGAAGCCCATGGGCTCGTGCATGCGGACCCTCGGGTCGAGCTCGAAGCCCGTGGCCTCCAGGCGCTTACGCGAGCGCGGGTGGCAGCTGTACAGGATGGGCATGTCGTATTTCTCGGCCAGGGCGTTGACAGCGCCGAACAGCGAGCGGAAGTTCGCCTCGGTGTCGATGTTCTCCTCGCGGTGCGCCGACAGCAGCATGTACTTCTTGGGCCGAAGGCCGAGCTCGTCCAGGACGCCCGACGCCTCGATCTTGTCCAGGTTCGCGCGCAGCACCTCCGCCATGGGGCTGCCGGTCACGAAGGTGCGCTCCGGGGCGCAGCCGCATGCGTGCAGCCATCGGCGGGCGTGCTCGGAGTAGGCCAGGTTCACGTCGGAGATGACGTCGACGATGCGGCGGTTGGTCTCCTCGGGCAGGCACTCGTCCCTGCAGCGGTTGCCCGCCTCCATGTGGAAGATCGGTATGTGCAGGCGCTTTGCCGATATGGCGGACAGGCAGCTGTTGGTGTCGCCCAGGATGAGCAGGGCGTCGGGCTTCACCTGCACCATAAGCTTGTAGCTCGCCGCGACGATGTTGCCCACCGTCTCGCCCAGGTCGGCCCCCGCGGCGTCCAGGTACACGTCGGGGTCGGCGAGCTCCAGGTCGCGGAAGAAGATGCCGTTGAGGGTGTAGTCCCAGTTCTGCCCAGTGTGGGCCAGAAGGCAGTCGAAGTGGAGACGGCACTTCTTGATGACCTCCGAGAGGCGGATCACCTCCGGGCGGGTGCCTACGACGATCAGCAGCTTCAGGCGACCGTCGCCTTTGAAGGATATGTCGTTGCGGTCGGCAGCCATGTTCGGCTACACCTCCTCGTAGTAGGTGTCGGGGTCCTCGGGGTCGAAGGGCTCGTTGGCCCACATGACCGTGACCAGGTCCTCGGTCTCGGAGAGGTTCGTGATCGAGTGCGCGTATCCGGGGATCATCTCCACCACGCGCATGTCGGAGCCCTTCACGACGTACTCCTCGACCGGGTACGGGTTGCCCTCGGCGTCCACGCCC
>JAGZEG010000029.1 GCA_018368455.1 Coriobacteriia bacterium | reverse complement strand
CTCCTCATCGTATTTGACCCTGAGATCCGGCACGAGAACTGCCTCCCAACCCTTGTCTCCTTTAATGAGTCCAAGAATTGGGAGGCAGTTCACTGCCGGTGCCCCTCCCCTTCTGTTTGCGCTCCCTGCCGGCGCCTGTTTGTCCCATATGTATAGATCGCGCGCATGCGCACGCGCGCGTTGCAAGGGGAGGGTACGAATCCCATCCGGATAAGGGATATTCACAATTCCGACACATATGATGAGGCCATGCAGATGGTTCTCGGGGGGCTGGATTGTCAGAAAAGTGGTGTGGATTTATCCCACCAGCAAACATTTATATAGCCGCAGGTAGAAGCGGTGATTATTGCCTCTTCAGTCAGAAAATCGGTCAAATGGATGCATTCTTTCCCACAAGATGATTTCGCTTAGATCAACACCTGCGGCTTTGGTAGAACGTGGGCTAAGACCATCCCCAAACTCGTTCAGTGGGACTCGGAATTTGGCGATGCAAGATCAACTGCCTATAATCCAACGCCGACAGAGGCCCCCGGGTCGTCGAGGCAGCCGACTCGACGTTCCGCCAAGACCCGGCAGGCTCAGGGCATCGGCATCACGGGTGACTGCGGTTCCCGTGCGACCTCGCAACCGCATACGGCAAGCTCGCGCACCTTGCGGGCCTCGGTGTCGGATAACACACCCCTTAAACAACGCTCACTCCGACAGCCGGGCGAGAACAGAGAACGACACGCATCTCGGCGTCCTCTCTCGTAGCCACGGTTGCACTTGGAGCGTGAACGTAATGAAAGCACAGCACGATGGCGCGCTTGTGGTTCGGGCTGCTATTGCCCAGCGCTGCCTTTTCTGCCTTGCGCTGGCACTTGTCTGCGTGACGGGGCTTACGTCGTCTCAGGCGATCGCCGACGCGCAGGATGTCTCTCCTTCGGTAACTCGCGAGAAAACCGTGGGCATCGGTCTGCAGCGCAGCACGCACGAGGCGCTGGGCCCCTCGTATGCCGCCGCCAAACTCGGAGTCTCTGCGGATGCGACGCTGCATTCGGAAAACGTCGGACGCACGGCTGTGAGCGTGGATGCCTTCGTGGACGAGCCCCCTGCTTATGAGGCTGGCGCGGCGGAGCACGAGGCTGCGTACGAGGACTTCGGGGAGACTGCGTCGGAGGCCGACGTTTCGTACGAGGCCGTTTACGAGGAGCCTGTCTACGAGGAGCCCGTGCCGAGCGAGCCTGTCTACGAGGAGGAGCCCGTCTACGGGGAGCCGGCGTATGAGTGGTACACCGTTCAGGCCTCGGCATACTCCGTCGAGACGAACGGCGGCACGACGACAGCCTCGGGCACGCCGCTCGACGACTGGTCGCTCACCGTGGCCTCGCCGTGGGTGCCGCTGGGCTCCGTCGTCGAGATCGAGTACGCGGGCGTGACGGTGCAGGCGGTCGTCACGGATCGCGGCCCCTACGTCAGCGGGCGCGACCTCGACCTCACGCCGGGCGTCATCGGCGCATTCGGCTTCTCCGACATCTACGACTGGGGCGTGCGAACCGTCAGTTATCGCGTGCTGTAACGCGACCGTTCTCGAGGGCGCCATCCGATGGGGTGGCGCCCGTTTTTTTGTGCGAGCGGGGTCCGTGGCGCTGGCGGGTGAGGCGCCTCTCGGAGGGCGCCGCCTTCTCGGGAGGGTGCTGCTCCCGGGGCCGCGCCATCCCGGTGCGCTGCCCCGAGGTCGCGCTGCCCTCCGGGATGCGGCTCTTCCCCGCACGCTGACGGGGCTCGGGGGCGCGCTCGGCCGGCTTGCCGGGGTTTGCGGGCTCCTCCTCGTATGCCGCGGGGCTCCTGCAGCCATCCGGGCGCCTTGCGGCCAGGAACGGCGCTCGTGTATGCCTTCCGCTGTCATGTGACTTGGCTGGCCATTCGCCACCTGCGGTTTTGCCGTTGGATCGCGACGAGCACGGGAGGGCCCCATACACAGGCGGGATTCCTGGCCGCGCATCGAGGCCTCCCGCACAAAAGGATGCCGCCGGCGGATGCCCCTCCCCACTTCCCATCCCGAAATCCCTGTCATCAGCCGGATTTGTCCGAGCTGATGACGCCCGGCTTCGGACGGGATGGCTATGCTAGGCTCGAAATTGCTGGCACTCTTCGGGGGTGAGGCGGCATTGGCGAGCCGAGGCGAGGAATACGAGCGCAGAGGGTCGCGTGGCCAGCGCATCCTGTGGTGCCTCTGGTTCGCCCTGCTCGTGGTCGCGCCCTACGCCCCGCTCGACGAATACAGCCCGGCGTCGGCTCTGGGGCCCTCCTCGCTCTCCAAGCTGTTCCCCTGGGTGGCCTGCGGTCTCGTCGCGGGCTTGTGGCTCGCCTCGACACGCACGATCAACTTCGTCACGGCTGACCATCGCTGGGCGCGTAGGACGATTGGCATTGCGGGCGTCGTCCTGTCGGCTCTGCTCGTGGGGGCGACGGTGCTCAACACGGGGTTCATGCTGGTTGGAACGGGTTTGCATGAGGGCACGTGGGGCTCGGTGGCGAGCGCGAACCCGGTGGCGTATGCGATCAAGCCTGTCGTGTCGTTCGTGCTGGGAGGCTCCGTAAGCCTGGCCGCCGCATGCGGGTTACTCTGCGGATGGTGCGGCTGGCTCGTATTCCATCCTCTCCTGCTACTCGATCTGACATCCGAAGAGATGCGCGCGAACGGGCCGCTCGATAGGGAACGTCGCCTCACGGAGCGCCTGCGTGCCATGGGCATGCTGGGCGAGGGCCCCGTCTCGCACGCTGTTGTCCGGCGCCGTGTCCTGCTGGTGGGCGCTTGCTTTGTGTTGGGCATCGTGCAACCGCTCAGCTGGATGCTTCTGTTGCCGCACTCGCCGTTTCCCCAGCCGACGCCGCTGCTTGCTCCCGCCGGCGCGGCTAACGTGTGGAGCGCTGCGAGCCTGGGCCTGTTTGTTTGGGCTGTCCCGCTGCCGGCGCTTCTGACGTTCGTGCTTGCCGTGATGTCGTCCAGGGCGTATCTGGAGGCTCCGGGCAGGGCGGGAATTCGTCGGCCGCTGGCGCCTGTGGCGGCACTGTGCGTGGGGGCGCTGGGCTTTCGCGTCATCTCGCGCGTGGCGCCGAATATCCACGCGACGCCTCTGTGGCTGGCGGCGGCTGCGCTGGCGGTGTATGTGGCGCTATATGTCGGGACCATCGTGCTGGCGCGGCAGGCTGAGGGGTGTTCGGGAGATCGGGGCGAGGCCCCAGAAGCAAACGCTGCCGAAGTCGCGAACGAGCCGTCATCCGGCGCGCGCGTCCCACGGACCGCTATCGATCTGCAAGCCGCACTGACGCCGGTGGGGTGGGCGTTTCTGGCGGAACGCGGTCTTACCGAGCAGGAAACGCTGACGCTCTGCGCTCACGTGCTCGGCCTGTCATCGGCAGAGGCAAGCGAGGCCATGGGCGTCGGGAGCCCGACGGTGCGCGAGTACCGTCGTCGCTGTCGGCGCAAGTTTGGCGTGCGGGAGCTCGACGACATCGTGGCCCAGCTGCCTGCGGGCGCGATTGCGGAGCCGGGCGATGTGGGCGCGGACTCGGGAGAGGACGGGCACGATCCGGAGGTCGTCCCGTTACCGTCCGAACCTCTGCGTCCTACGGCGGCCCTGGCACTTGCCGGGCTCATGGCGACGGCTGTGCTCGCTCTGCTTCCGTTTGGTCCGGTCCCGAGCGCATGGTCAGACGTGTGGGCGCTGAGCACGGGCATCGGCGTAGGCATTGCGGCAGGGTGGGCCGCGGGCCTCGTCGCGCGCGTGCTTCCGGGCGGCCCCGCTTGCGGGAGGGCGGTGCCCGTTGCGTGCGCATACGGGCTCGTGCTCGCCGTGGCGTGCCTCGTTGGGGTGCGACTGGGGATCGCCTCGGGTGCGGTGGATGGCACTGCTCGCCGGGCATTGCTCGTCGGGACGACGGCACTGGTCGTGTCGTGTGGCGGAGCCTTGCTCGGCGGAGCGCTACGCGCGACGGGACGAACCCCTCTAACGCGACTCGTCGCCGCGCTTGCCGGGGCGGCTTGCGCGGCTGCCCTCTGCGGAGAGCTGCTGCCAGGAGCGTGGGCGATCGCAACGGTGCTGGCCGCAGCCTGCGGAAGCGTGGGCGCGCTGCGAGAAGCGTTCCTTGCGAGAGGGTATGACGCCCGTCCCGAGACCCGCGAGCCCGTGCCCGCGGAGCTTCGTGCGCGCTCGGGGCGGACGCTACCTCTGTGCTGGGCCTGCGCGGTGGGCTTCTTCGCGTGGCTGTGGGGCGAGACCTGGCGATCCCAGGCGCTTGATTCCGTTCTCGGTGTGCTCCAGTGGGGCGTCCTGGCATGCGAGCTCATCGCGCTCTGGCGCCTGGTGGGGAGGCGTGGCGTCGGGCGTGGTACGGCCTGTCTTGTGGCGGGCGCCGGTGTACTTGTGTGGCTTGTCGCCGGGGCTGGGGAGGCCCTCGTTGTGGGCGGGATGCTGCTTGCTGTGGCGCATGTGCATACGGGCGCCTCCGATAGTGAGGGCAGCTGCGGCGCCGCCCCTGCCGCTAGCCGCAGCCCCCTTCTCACCGGCCCGTTCCCCTGGCACGATGCGCCTGTCCTTGCTGCGTGCGGCATCCTCGGTGGCACGCTGGTTACGAACGCACTGGGCAGCCTCGCGGGTACGCACATCGCGCTGCCGGGGGCCGGCGGAGAGGTGACGCCGGGGGCGCTGGCCATCGCCGCGATAGCGATCGCCCTGGTCCTGACTACGGCCGCCTGCCTGCTCCGGGCACCGAAAGTCCGAACGGATGCCGATCTCGGACTGTCCGACGGGCAGCGCGTGCGCCGGCTTCTCATGGAGCGCGGCCTGTCCGGACGCCAGGTCGACGTGGCGTTGCTCCTGGCAGAGGGACGCACCGTGCGCGAGGCCGCCGACGAGTTGTGCTTCTCGCGCTCGACGATTGCCCAGGCGCGCACGACGATCTACCGAGAGCTCGGGGTCCGCACGCGCGAGGAGCTTGCCGCGCACCTCGACGAGCTAGGGCGCAGGTAGCGGGCGTCATCACTCGCATGCAGCGAGCTTGGGCTGCCTCCGATGACAGACGCGCGGGCTGACGGCGCGTACCGTCAAAGGTGTCGCGCCTCAGTTGGGAGGCGGACGATTCGAAGAGGAGGACACCATGGCAACGAAGCAAGAGTGGGGCAGAACTGCCGTAGTCGCCGGTTTGGGCATCGTGGTTGCGCTGTCGGTGGCGTCTGTTGCGGCTGCGTCATGGGGGTGGGGCGACAGGATAGCGCCTTTGGGACAAATGGCAGGAGCTAGCGAGCCTCAGGCTTCCGCGCGGGGCGAGGAAGACAGGGCGGTAATCGCGGGGGTCGCGACATCTTCAGCGGGAAACGATGGCGTCTCTTCTCCTGACGTCTCGGCCTCGACTCGAAGCGACGGAGCGATGAGCGCTGCCAACGCGCAAGCGAACGAGCTATTTGGGTCCGAGCTTGCGGAGTACGAGGAGCAGCTGGCGCCGTACAGGCAGACGGTGCCGCTCGGCGAGACGTTCGGTCTCGTTAATATAGAGAACGCCCCGCTCGAAGTCACAAACTGGTATACGGGCGAGAAGATCACGGTGGACATGGCCCCGTTTGTGCCGTGGACGGGCACGCTCAACGTCACGTTTCTCGACTCGAAGGTGTACGACTCGATCGAGGCCGCCCAAAGCGAGGTGGAGCTCGGGACCGTGGTCGATGCCGAGCCCGCGAAGGGCCTGGCCAACCCGCAGGTGCTGGTCACGCACGTGAAAGTGACGAACGTGGACGCGACACCTGGTCTTGGGGACGTGAAGGAACAGCTATTCGCAGCGGGCATGTTCGCACCGCGGGCCGACGGCGGGTCTCCCACGGGGGTCACGCCCGACATGGCTGCCTTCGACGGGGTGCCCGAGGGGCTCGAACTCCCGTCCCACGACGTGAATAAGTTCGAGCTGGCGCAGGGCGAGACACGCATCCTGACGCTCAGCTGGTGGGTTTCGGGGGACGAGGTGGACTCCCTGGCCGTGCGCCCCGAGCTGTCGGCCGACAATCCCGGCCCCATCACGTTCGAGCTTGTCCCGTCTTCCCAGCCCGCCGCGTCCGCGTAGCTTGCCTGTGGCGCGTGGTGCTGCGCCCCGTCGCCACCCGCGCGTTGCGATAAGATAGGCGACACCACAGCTAACGCCGCTGGGTGTCGCCTATCTTTGTCTGCGGGTCGCGCGAGCGTCCGAAGGCGGCGCGCCCGGCATGCCCGGCTCTCCATCTCTGCGCGGTCGCGCGCGATCGAAGGGACGCACACGTCATGAGCCTGTTCGACTTCCAGAAGGTCACCGTCAAGCCCGAGACCATGGTGGCGCGCGTGCGCCTAGCCAACGACGCCCCCGTGCGCACGAGCGAGGATCTCGACGCCACGAACCGCGTCTACCAGCTCATGCCCCAGATTGCCGACCACACGTGCATCTGCGACAAGGGCGACAGCTTCCGCTCCGCCCTGGGCGATACGGAGCTCGCCCACCTGCTCGAGCACGTCGCCATCGAGCTGCTCGTGCGTGCCGGCGTGCAGGATGTCTCCGTGGGCCGCACGACGGAGACCGACGAGGACCGCGTGTGGGACATCGAGCTCACCTGCCCCGACGACGCTCTGACGCTCGGCGTGCTCTCCAGCGCCGCCTGGGTCATGGAGTGGGCGTTCACCGGCGGCGCCGAGCCCTCGCCCGACATCGACCACACCGTTGCCGGGCTGCGCGCCCTCGTTGACGGCCTTTCTCAAGAAGCCGCGCCTGTGGCGGAGTAACCTGAGGGCGCAGGGGGTACAAACCCTAGGCGAGAAGGAACTAACCGTACGGGGCTGGGTGCGCCCCGATGACATGGGGAGGTACCCATGAGCAAGAGCGGATTTCTCGGCTTCATCGCCGGCACGGTGACGGGCGCTGCCCTCGGCCTCGTCGCGGGCATCTTGATGGCCCCGCGCGCTGGCGCCGAGACGCGCACGATGGTTGGCGAGGCGGCAACGGACGCCTGGGGCAACGTCGTGGATGCTTACAAGCAGGGCGTCGACCAGGTGAGCAGCGATGTCGACGCAAAGAGCGACGAGCTGCGCGAGAAGGTCGACCAGGCGCGCGCTCGTATGGATCAGATCCGTTCGTCGCTCAGCGAGAACGTGAACCAGGTGGCCGAGAAGGTTAACTCTGCGGTCCAGGGCGTCAAGGACGCTGCCGAGCAGGCGGGGCACACGGTCGAGGCGCAGGGCGTCGAGGTCAGCGAGCCCGCAGCGACGCCCGCCAACTAGGCTCGGGACCTCGCGGGAATAGCACTGACGTGAGAGAACGCGAGCCGGCTGGCCCGAAAGGCCGGTCGGCTCGCCTGGCATGAGGCCCGGGTGCGGGCCTCGATCGCATAAAAGGGGATTGGACAGATGCTCACCACCAGAGAGGTCAAGGGCGTCCGCGTCTGCCGTGCGCCAAAGCCCGGCAAGGAGTTCACGAAGGACGGCATGCCGCGCCGCGGCCGCAAGATCGGCAAGATCAACAAGACGGTCTTCGACCCGAGTGGCCTGCGCGTCGTGGGCTTCATCATCAAGCGCCCCGACCTGCTCTGGATGTTCAAGCGCTCCGATCGCTTCCTCGCGCTCGACGCCATCTCGATCGACGACGGTGTCATCAACTTCACGAAGGGCATGGACAGCTGGGACGATCGCGCCATCAAGCGCATGGGCATCGACTACGACACGTGCATCATCTGGGAGGGCATGCCCGTCCACACGAAGTCGGGCGAGGACCTGGGCCGCGTCGACGACATTTCGTTTGACGAGGCGACGGGCGATGTCGAGTCGCTGTTCCTCGACGACGGCGGCACGGCGCGCGCTCTGGTCGGCGCCATCGAGATCCCGCGCGACATGATGGTGGGCTACAAGGACGACTGGCTCGTCGTGACGGACGAGGCGGCCCAGTGCAGGCTGACGGGCGGCTTGGCTGCCAAGGCCGGCGAGGCCACGGCGCGCGCGACGATCGCGGCGAAGAAGGGCGCGAAGTCGGCGGGCAAGGTGGTCAGCAAGGCGTCCGAGGCAACAGGCGACGCAGTGGCGGCCGGCATCGAGGCAGGCAGCTACGGCATCGGCCGCGGGCTCGGACGACTCAAGAAGTCGTTCACGGGTGCGGCGGACGAGTTCCGCAAGGCAGCGCCCGCGCCCGCCAAGAAGGCGAGCTCCTCGAGTACGAAGAGCACCGCGACTGGGAAGAACCCCGCTGGTACGAAGAGCGCTTCGGGGAAGACGACGAGTGCGGGTACGAAGGCGAGCCCCGCGGGTACGAAGAGCTCCACTGGCACGAAGAGCACGGCGAGCGGGAAGACGGCGGGCGCGAGTGCGAAGGGCGCCGCGGGCACGAAGGCGAGCTCTGCGGGCACGAAGAGCCCCGCGAGCGCGAAGAGCACGGCGAGCGGGAAGACGGCGGGCGCGGGCACGAAGAGCTCGGCGAGCAAGACGAGTGCGGCGCCCAAGGCTGGCAAGGCCGCGAGCACCGCGGGCACCGCGAAGGCGGGTACGAGCAAGGCTGCGTCGACCAGCGCGGCAAAGCCTGCGTCGACCACCACGAAGGCCAAGGCGTCCTCGTCGACGTCGAAGTCTGCGAGCGGGGCCGGTGCCGCGAAGGCGGGCGCAAGCAAGGCCGCGTCTGCCTCGAAGGCTGGCGCGGGCGAGAAGGGCGAGGCAAAGGCTGCCGCCAAGCCGAAGGCCACATCTGCGGGCAAGGTAGCGGGTGCGAAGTCTGCGAGCTCTTCCAAGCCGAAGGCCTCGACCGCAAAGGCCTCCGCGAAGGATGCTGCTGCCGAGGCGGCGAAGCCTGCGGCTTCCAAGACGCCCTCTGCCGGGAAGGTATCGGGAGCGGACGACGTTCAGACTGCCAAGAAGGCCGCCCCCGCGAAGGTGCCGGCAGAGATGGGCGAGCCAGCGGCTCCGGCCAAGAGCGCGGCGCCCAGCACCCCGGCTACAGAAACGCAGGAAGACTAGGCGAGGGGCACGGGCGCGCCGGCGATGCGCGCCCGCGCCCTCCTTCTGCAAACGGTGATATCTCGATTTCCTCTGGGGGCAGGTAGAGCCCCCAGCTTCTTTTCTGGACGAATGCATAGCTTGAGGCGCCCGGCGAAGCGCGGCCCCTCTTCTGCAGGGGCGAACTTTGCGTTTGTGCGAAGTCTTGCAAAACCTGGGGCTGGAAATGGGCGCGTATTGCGGTCGTGCAAGGTTTGTGCGGCTATCCGGGCGCCCGGCTTGCGGAGGGCATCCCCTCCCAAACTCGTCTACCTGCGGTTTCCCTAAGAAGCAGCGCTCTGCCCGACTGCGGCGATCCCTGCAAACCCAGCACAACCGAAGTTCGGGGTCAATTTGGGGGCTCTGTTTCGCAAAACCTAGCACAACTGCAAAACGCGCCCGCTTTCGTGTGCCTCCCCGCCGGTGTTGCCCGCCCGAGCTGAGGCTCCCGTTTGCTTCTTCGGTGAAGCTGATTGCGGTGTCGGCCGGCATTCTGCCTTCGGGACTTTCTCAGGCCCGGAGGGGGTGCAGGTCGAGGCGCCGCGTGGGCCGTGAACCTGCAAAAAAGCCGCTTTTGGCATGATTACCTTGCTTTTCAGTAAGATTTGACAATGCCATCGATTCGCTCCATAGTTGAAGAATCTGCGCGCGCCGCATATGGGGATGGCGCACGCGCACAAGAAGCCAAAACGCAGAAACGGATGTGCTCCCATGGCGAACTCACGCGGCCGCGATACCGGCGACTGGAACCAGCACGACGACTCTCCCTACGCCTCCGGTTCGTCCCGGTCGGCGCAGGGCTCGCCGTACAGCCGGAACAGCCGCAGCGCCTATGATCGTGGCGCGTACAGCCAGGGTGGCGCGGGCTACGGCGACCCCTACGAGCAGGGTGCGCAGTCTTCTGGCGAGGACCCCTACGCCGTCCCCGCCGCCGGGCGCTCCCGCTCCCGCGGCGCCTCCTCGGCGCGCTCCGGCCGCGTCTACCAGGAGGGCCGCGGCACGGCGTACTCCTCGACGCGTCCCTCCGCCGGCCGCGCCGCCGGCGTGCGCCCCGTCACGGGAGGCGAGTACGTCCCCGGCCTGAACAGCGGCGGCGGGCGGGGCGGCCTGACGCGCCGCCAGATGGTCGCGGGCGGCTGCGCGATCGGCCTGGTGGCGCTGCTGGGCGTGGGCGGCGTCACGTGGTGGACGCACCGCGCCGTGGCCTGCGAGGTCAACGGCACCCAGCGTGACGTGCCGGTGAGCTCGACGGCGCAGGACCTCATCAAGCGCGGCTACGCCTACCCGGCCGCCGGCAACCTCGTCTCCATCTCCGACGAGGCCAACCCCGCCGTGGTCCTGGAGCAGGGCGGTGGCAACCCCTACAAGCTCGTCGTCAACGGCCAGGAGGTCGACCCGGAGTCCTACCGCGTCGGCGAGGGCGACCAGATCGAGTTCCAGAACGGCACCGACGTCGTCGAGGAGTCCACGAAGACCGAGACGCGCACCCAGCCGGCCGGCGTGCAGTTCCGCGCCCCTGACGGCACGCTCATGGACCCCAATGACGGCAACACCTACTACCTGAGCACGATCGGCTGCGTGGCGCAGTGGGGCAGGGAGGGCGTCGAGACCGTCGAGACGGGCAACGTCTCGGGGCGCGTCATCAACCACGGCGTGACGCAGGAGGCCCAGGACCTCATCATCGCCGCCACGCACATCAACCCGCAGGGCGAGCGCCCCATGGTCGCGCTGACGTTCGACGACGGCCCGGCCGACCCCTACACGGCGCAGTACCTCGACATCCTCGCCCAGTACGGCGCCAAGGCCACGTTCTTCAACCTCGGCGACAACGCCCTGGCCTACCCGGAGCTGTGCAAGCGCTGCGTCGACGAGGGGCACCAGATGGCGAGCCACACCAACTCGCATCAGAATTTGCCGCAGCTCCCCGTCGACCAGATGAAGGCGGAGGTCTCCTCGGCGTACGACTCCATCGAGTCGTCGTGCGGCGTGCGCCCCGTCGTCATTCGCCCGCCGTATGGCGAGTACTACTGCAAGAACTTCCTGCAGACGCTGGGGGAGATGACGTACTCGGCCTATTGGACGGTCGACTCGGAGGACTGGCGCGTCGCAGGCCAGGGGCAGGCGGGTGCCGATGCCATTATCGCCAACTGCACGAAGGGGCTCGACGCCACGAACTACAACGGGGCCGTCATCCTGATGCACGACGGCGGTGGCGATCGCAGTTGCGACGTCATGGCGCTGCCGACGCTCATCGAGACGTTCCAGAACCTGGGCTACCAGTTCGTGACGATGGACGAGCTCATCGCGGCCGACCCGGCGATCCCCGCGTGGGTGAGCAGCGGCGATCCCTCCATCCCCGCCGACGCCGTCATCCCCGACCTCACGCCGTACATCTAGGAAGAGCCGGCTCATAGGGCCGAAACCGGCTTCCTCATCCAGAAAGCGGCGGATCGAGCGCGGACGTGCTCTCACTTTGAGGGTACGCCCGCGTTTTTTTCGGCGCTGCGAAGCCGGGCTGTCGGCGAACTGCCGCACTGTGGACAAGATTCGCTGTCGTGTATGCCCATGATGCGATGCGCAGCACCGGCACGAGGTGAATGCGCAGGCTGGCTCGTCGGATTATCCCGCCGATGGGGACGCGACACCTCCGATCAGTGCACGAGGGGGGTGCGGCAGGAAGTTGGACCGGGGGATTACCCGGTCGGGACGGAGGCCGCGTGTACAGCGACAGGGAGAGGGCGTTCCACGTCCAGAGGATGT
>JAGZEG010000028.1 GCA_018368455.1 Coriobacteriia bacterium | reverse complement strand
TCTTCGAGGCTGGTGAGCTGGGCTCGTATGTGTCGAACCTCTACCAGAACGGCATGTTCCTCGCCGAGTGCATCGCCTCTGGCCGCGCCGCTGCCGACAGCGCGTTTGGCGGACGCTCGACGGTGAGTGAGCCCGCTCCGACGCAGAACATGGCTGAGATGGTCGACATCACGAAGAAGCCCGACGGCACGTATGAGACGTCCATCAACGGCAACGAGGGCACGTTCACGATCGCAGTGAGCGTGGCGGGCGGCAAGATCACGGGTATGGAAGTCACCCAGGGCCGCGACAACATGTTCATGAGCGACGGCCAACTTCAGGAATACATCGACGCGCTCGTGAGCGAGCAAACGGTCGCCGTTGACACCATCGCAGGTGCGACGCTCGACGTGAACAAGCTCAACCACGGTGTCCAGCAGATTTTCGCAGACACGGTGAGCGCCCAGTAACTCCTCTTGAGCTGTTCCAGCGTATGCAGGGGGTTCTGGTGACGGGGGAGTGGCGTCTGCTCGTCGCGCCAAGCGCGTGTCTCTCTGGTGAGATTATCCCTTGCATTCGCTTTGGAGCAGACGGGCGCCCGGCGCATGGTTGATCGCGCCAGGCGCCCGCTCGCTCTCACTGCGTGCGGGTGCGTGGTAGACTCGGTGCCCGGAGGTTTCACGAGATCGCGGAGCTACGACCGGCCTTGGCTCCGCGCGGTTTAGTGTGCCGCAGGACGCGAGAGAATGGGATGCGCGTGGGGGAGACGAGAACCGAAGAGAGCCCACTGCGGTGCCCCGTGTGTGGGGCGGCGTTTGTCCAGGATGCTCGCAGCGCACGTTGCCCTGCGGGGCATTGCTTTGACCGCGCGCGGGAGGGCTACCTCAACCTGCTGCGCACCTCAAAGCGCGGTGACGACATGGGCGACCCCAAGGCGTCGGCGCGCAGCCGACGCGACTTTCTCGACCGTGGGTATTACCGTCCTCTTCGCGATGGGCTCGTCGAGGTGGTTGCCGAACTCGCCCGAACGCGGCCGGGAAACGACGCGCCTCTCTCACTGCTGGACATCTGCTGCGGCGAGGGCTACTACACGAGTGCGCTGGGCGCGATCGCGGGCATAGACGCCTACGGCTTTGACCTCTCTAAAGAGATGGTGCGCCTTGCGGCCAAGCGCGGAAGCGCGACGTACTTTGTCGCGAACCTCAAGTCCATTCCCGTCGCCGACGCCTCGTTTGACATCGCGACGCACCTGTTCGCGCCGTTCAACGAGCGCGAGTTCGCGCGCGTCGTGCGTCCGGGTGGCACGCTGTTCAGCGTCGTACCGGGGGCTTGCCATCTGTTCGGCCTCAAGCAGGCGGTTTACGACACGCCCTATCTCAACGATGAGCGCCTTCCCCAGGTGACGCAGTTCAAGCTTGAGGGGACGCACAGGGTGGCATCGCACATCGAGCTCGCGTGCCCCGAAGACATCGAGGCCGTCTTCCAGATGACGCCGTACTATTACCGCACGAGCCCCCGAGACCGCGCTAAGCTGACTGGCGTACAGACGCTGCAAACGGACATCGAGTTTGTCATCGCCGTCTATACGCGGCGCTAGGCCCGAGTTGAGGGCATGGCTCTTCGCGGCAGGGCGGGGCATAGAGGCTGTCGGCATTGGTGTCAATATGCGCTTTTGCCGCGAGACGCAGGGCATTTTGTCGTAGAGGTTTACGCCGTGCGTCTTGTGCGCGATAATGCCACCCAAACCCTATCCATGGGATGGATGGGGCGACCTGCGCGCCAGCAGCGGCGGCAGGGCCTATGCCTGAAGGGGGCACCTAGGATGGCTTCGCAGAACTCGCGCGTGCAGATGGGGACGAGCGCAATCGAGCGCTCTGGCCTTCTTGCCGCACGCGAGCTTCTCGGCCTTGCTCGCTCCCTTCGACTTATGTCCGCGCGCTAGGAGTCGCGCGGTTATTCCAATCACGTAGACAACCAGCGCGCGTCATCCTGGATTCGCCCCTTTCGAGCAGGCGTGCTCATGCCTGCATACCCACGGAAGGCCGGCAGCCCTGTCGGCCACACCTTGACCAGGAGGTTCCCATGACCCGCAAGATCAACATCTTCGACACGACGCTGCGCGACGGCGAGCAGTCCCCGGGCGCCAGCATGAACACGGAGGAGAAGCTGCTCATCGCCAAGCAGCTCATCCGCTTGGGCGTCGACGTTATCGAGGCGGGTTTCCCCATCTCGAGCCCGGGCGACTTCCGCTCCGTTGCCGAGATCGGCAAGATCGCCGGCGACGACGCCGTTGTGTGCGCCCTGACGCGCGCCGTCGACAAGGACATCGACGAGGCCGCCCGCGCGCTCAAGACGGCTAAGCGCCCGCGCATCCACACGGGCCTGGGCGTCTCCCCGTCGCACCTGCACGACAAGCTGCGCATCACCGAGGAGCAGGCTATCGAGAAGGCCGTCCACGCCGTCCGCTACGCGAAGAGCTACGTCGAGGACGTCGAGTTCTACGCCGAGGACGCCGGTCGCTCCGACCAGAAGTTCCTCGAGCGCATCATCGAGGCCGTCGTCGCTGCCGGCGCCACGGTCGTCAACATCCCCGACACGACGGGCTACTCGCTGCCCGAGCAGTTCGGCGCGCGCATTCGCGGCCTCATGGAGAACGTCCGCGGCATCGAGAACGTCACGGTCGCCGTCCACACGCACAACGACCTGGGCATGGCGACGGCTCTGGCCCTGGCCGGCGTCAAGAACGGCGCCACGCAGATCGAGTGCACGATCAACGGCCTGGGTGAGCGTGCCGGCAACACGGCGCTCGAAGAGGTCGTCATGGCCATCAAGATGCACGGCGAGGAGCTCGACGCCCACACGGACGTCAACACGCGCGAGATCACGCGTACGTCGCACCTCGTCAGCAACATCACGGGCATCAACGTGCAGCCGAACAAGGCCATCGTCGGCGCCAACGCGTTCGCGCACTCCTCGGGCATCCACCAGGACGGCGTGCTCAAGGCCCGCACGACCTACGAGATCATCGACCCGGCCGAGGTCGGTGCCGAGGGCTCGCAGATCCTGCTGTCGGCGCGCTCGGGTCACGCCGCGCTGCGCCACCGCCTCGCCGAGCTGGGCTACACGTTCGGCGACACGGAGTTCGAGGGCGTGTACCAGAGCTTCCTGCAGGTGGCCGACCGCAAGAAGGAAGTCTACGACGAGGACCTCGAGTCGCTCGTCCAGGAGCACGCGCGCCACGCCAGCGCCCTGTACGCGCTCAAGGCGCTGCAGGTGAGCTGCGGCTTCCCGCTGACGCCGACGGCAACTGTCACGCTGGCCTTCAACGACCCCGACGCCGCCGAGGGCGCCGAGCCCATCGAGACGACGGTGTGCGCGTTCGGCACGGGCCCCGTCGACGCCGCCTACAAGGCGATCGACGAGATTGTGCAGGCGCACGGTGACCTGGCCGAGTTCTCCATCAAGGCCATCTCGCGCGGCATCGACGCCCTGGGCGAGGTCACGGTCCGCGTCTCGGCGACGAACGAGCGCGGCGAGAAGGAGGTCTTCACGGGCCGCGGCAGCGACGGCGACATCGTCGTGTCCTCGGCCAAGGCCTACCTCAACGCGCTGAACCGCCTGCTGTCGGCCAAGCGCGCCAAGGCCGAGCAGCCGGCTGCCGAGTAGGGTTTCAGCTTTCGATTGACGCGGCGCGCCCTCTTCACCGGGGGCGCGCCGTTTAGGAGAGGAGACGCAACAACCATGGCACGACCCATGACGATGGCCGAGAAGATCCTGGCGGCCCACGCCCACCTGGACGAGGTGGAGCCGGGCCAGCTCATCGAGTGCGACCTGGACCTGGTGCTTGCCAACGACATCACGGCGCCCATCGCGATCAAGACGTTCCGCGAGCTGGGCTGCGAGAGCGTGTTCGACCCGACGCGCATCTGCCTCGTTCCCGACCACTACGCGCCGAACAAGGACATCAAGAGCGCCGAGCAGGCCAAGATCACGCGCGACTTCGCCCGCGAGCAGGGCGTCACGCACTACTTCGAGGTCGGCTGCATGGGCGTCGAGCACGCCCTGCTGCCTGAGCGGGGCATCGTCGTCCCCGGCGACCTCATCATCGGCGCCGACTCGCACACGTGCACGTACGGCGGCCTGGGCGCGTTCGGCACAGGAGTGGGCTCCACCGACGCCGGCGTGGGCATGGCGACGGGCCGCGCGTGGTTCAAGGTGCCGCAGACGATCCGCTTCGAGATCGACGGCGAGCTCAACCCCTATGTGAGCGGCAAGGACATCATCCTGTACATCATCGGCCTCATCGGCGTTGACGGGGCCCTGTACAAGGCGATGGAGTTCGGCGGCTCGGCCATCGCCGGCCTGTCGATGGAAGGCCGCCTGACGATGGCGAACATGGCCATCGAGGCCGGTGGCAAGGCGGGCCTGTTCGAGGTCGACGACGTGGCGCGTGCGTGGCTCGACGGCCGCTGCGAGCGCCCGTACACGGAGTACCACCCCGATCCCGACGCCGCCTACGAGCGCGTCATCCACATCGATGCCGCCGACATCCAGCCGACGGTTAGCTGGCCCCACCTGCCTTCGAACACGCATCCCGTGGCCGAGAGCCGTTCCATCGAGATCGACCAGGCCGTCATCGGCTCGTGCACGAACGGCCGCATCGAGGACATGCGCGCCGCTGCCGACGTGCTGCGCGGTCGCAAGGTGAGCCCGTTCGTGCGCTGCATCGTCATCCCGGCGACGCAGGCCGTCTGGAAGCAGTGCGTGGCCGAGGGCCTCATGGACGTGTTCATCGACGCCGGGTGCGCCGTGTCCACGCCGACGTGCGGCCCGTGTCTGGGCGGCTACATGGGCATCCTCGCCGCCCACGAGCGCGCCATCTCGACGAGCAACCGCAACTTCGTCGGCCGCATGGGCGACCCGACGTCCGAGGTGTACCTGGCAAACCCTGCCGTCACCGCCGCAAGCGCTGTCGCCGGCCACATCGCCCTGCCCTCCGACTTGGACTAGGGACAGGCCCCGACCGGCCTGCGCAACGATAAGGAGCATCGCCCATGAACTTCAAGGGAACCGTCCACCGCTACGGGCGTGACATCGACACCGACGTCATCATCCCCGCCCGCTACCTCAACACGTCCGACCCCGCCGAGCTGGCAAAGCACTGCCTTGAGGACCTCGACAAGGAGTTCGTCACCAAGGTGCAGCCCGGCGACATCATCGTGGCCGACGAGAACTTCGGCTGCGGCTCCTCGCGTGAGCACGCGCCCGTGTGCATCAAGGCCGCAGGCGTGAGCTGTGTCATCGCGAAGAGCTTCGCGCGCATCTTCTACCGCAACTCCATCAACATCGGCCTGCCCATCCTCGAGTGCCCCGAGGCAGTCGACGCCATCAAGGCTGGCGACGTCGTGAGCGTCGAGACGGAGACGGGCACGATCCGCGACGAGACGACGGGCGCCGAGTTCCACGCCCAGCCGTTCCCGCCGTTCATCGAGGAGATTATCAACGAGGGCGGCCTGGTCGCCCGCACGAAGAAGATCCTGGCGAAGGAAGGCAAGTAGCATGGCTGAGGCCACAAAGACGTACAAGATCTGCCTGCTGCCCGGCGACGGCATCGGCCCGGAGATCATCGCTGAGGCCGTCAAGCTGCTGAACGCCGTCGGTGACGCGTATGGCGTGCGCTTCGACTGCGAGGAGCACCTCATCGGCGGCTGCGCCATCGACGCGACGCGCGCGGCCGGCGTCAAGCCGACGGCGCTGCCCGACGAGACGTTCGCCGCGGCCCAGGCCGCTGACGCTGTGCTGCTGGCGGCCGTCGGCGGCCCGAAGTGGGACGGCGCTGCGCCCGGCGAGCCGCGCCCCGAGCAGGGTCTGCTCGCCATTCGCAAGGGCCTGGGGCTCTACCTCAACCTGCGTCCCGTGCGCATCTACGAGGCGCTGCGCGACGCGAGCCCGCTGCGCCCCGAGCGCCTGGCCGGCACGGACGTACTCATCGTGCGCGAGCTGACGGGCGGCATCTACTTCGGTGCCCACGAGCGCACGGAGAATGTCGAGGGCGCCGGCGTGGACGGCAAGCCCGGCACGTTCTGCCGAGACAAGATGGACTACAGCGAGTACGAGGTCGACCGCGTCATCCGCTGGGCGTTTGACGCCGCGACGCGTCGCCCGCGCCACCGCGTCATCTCCGTCGACAAGGCCAACGTCCTGGAGACGTCGCGTCTGTGGCGCGAGGTGGCCCACCGCATCGCCGCCGAGTACCCGCAGGTCGAGTTCTCCGACATGCTCGTCGACAACTGCGCCATGCAGCTCGTCGCCAACCCTGGGCAGTTCGACGTCCTCGTGACGGAGAACACGTTCGGCGACATCCTCTCCGACGAGGCCTCCATGCTCACGGGTTCACTCGGCATGCTTGCCAGCGCCAGCCTGGGCAGCGGCACGGCCCTGTACGAGCCTAGCCACGGCTCGGCGCCCGACATCGCGGGCAAGGGCATCGCCAACCCCATCGCGCAGATCCTCTCTGTCGAGCTCATGCTGCGCTACAGCTTCGGCATGGACGAGGCGGCCGACCGCGTGGCCAAGGCCGTTGAGCGCGTGCTGGACGAGGGCTGGCGCACGGGCGACATCGCCGATGCCTCCACGCCTGCCGACAAGCGCCTGTGCACGACCGCCATGGGCGACAAGATCGTCGAGGCGTTTAACGCGCTGGCGTAGAGACGGACGCAGCCCGCTATTGAGAGCGTGCTACAAAGAGGGGCGGGCCGTCCTTGCGTGGACGACCCGCCCCTGCTTGCTTGAACGTGTGCCTGCCGAGCCTTGGTACGACCTTAGACGAACGGCGTGCCGTACGTGTCGATGTAGGACTCGATCGTGCCGCCGCACCACGTGCATGTGGCGCCCTCGAAGCGGCCGTTCTCAGGGGCCCTGCCGCAGCGGTCGCAACGGAGCTTGCGCAGCGGGTGGATCGCCGCCACACCGCCATTGGCCTGCGCGAGCGTTGCGTCGTCGAGTTTGGTGTCGCAGGGGGTCGTCGGGACCTGGGGCGTGGCGTTGGTCTGCTCGCTCATGGCTCCTCCTTTATCAGGCGGCTCATGTCCTTTTCCGTGGCGCGCCTTCATTATATTGGGTGGATCGCCAGTTTTTGCGCGGGGACATGCCGGGGCCCCGTATTCGAAACGAACGCGTCTCGAAGGGAAACGAACGTGACGCTGCAGCAGCTTCGCTACGTTATCGAGATCGCCAGCCGAGGCTCCATGAGCGCGGCGGCGACGGCTCTGTTCATCAGCCAGCCGAGCCTGTCCGAGGCTATTCGCGAGCTCGAGTCCGAGCTGGGCATCTCCCTCTTCTTGCGGACGAATCGCGGCACGACGCTCACGACGGAGGGCGCGGAGTTTCTTGGCTATGCCCGCCAGGTCGTTGAGCAGGCTGACCTGCTCGAGCAGCGCTACAAGGGCACGCTGGCGCCCCGGCGCGAGTTCGCTGTCTCGACGCAGCACTACGCCTTCGCTGTCAACGCGTTTGCCCGGCTCGTGCGTGCCTACGACTGCCCCGAGTACGAGTTCACCCTGCGCGAGACGCGCACGCACGACATCATCGAGGACGTCCGCGGGCTGCGCAGCGAGGTGGGCGTACTCTACTTGAGCGGCTATAACGAGGACGTGCTGCGCCGCTTCTTCCGTGAGGCGTCCGTGACGTTCACGCCGCTGTTTCGCACGCGGACGTGCGTGTTCGTGGGGCGCGACCACCCGCTTGCCGGCCGCTCCTCCGTGTCGCTGGCCGAGCTCGATCCCTATCCGTGCCTGTCGTATGAGCAGGGCACGCACAACTCGTTCTACTTCTCCGAGGAGATCCTCTCGTCGCTGTATCACGGGCGCGTCATCCGGGTCAGCGATCGCGCGACGCTGTTCAACCTGGCTATCGGTCTCAACGGCTACACGATTGCGACGGGCATCCTCTCCAAGGACCTCGCCGACTCCGACATCGTGCCCGTGCCGCTCGACGTCGACGAGCACATGGAGGTCGGCTATATCGCGCGACGCGGCCAGTCCCTGTCGCGCATGGGAAGCGACTACGTGCGCTACCTGCAGGAATACCTCCTCGAGCACGTAAGCGAGCATCCGGGCGGCGCCGCGGGCCTCGAGCTGCTGTTCCCTCGCTCCTGAGGTGGTCTGGCGCCTTCGTTTGCAGACGGAGCGCCGGTATCTGGCCAGAAAGGGAACCTGTGTGCATGTGCCTCTCCCGCTGGCTCGGATGCGCGAGGGACGACCTGCGGTTTTGCGCATGGACGTGCCACCGCGGAGGCCTTCGAGGCGAGATGCCCTATTCACGGGTTCGGTTTCTGTCCACGGATCGGGCTCCCGCGTACAGATCCGGCTCGAGATCGCGCGTGGGGGAGCGCTCGAGCTTTGTCAGACCTCTGCGCAGAAGAGGGGCCGGGGCCGCGGCTCGTGTGATAATGGACGGCAGACATGAAGAAACGCCGAGCCAACCCGAAGGGAACGAATATGACGCAGGCGCAGCCGCAGGAGCATACATCATCCGATCGTCCGTACGCCACGCAGATGGACGCGGCACGGCAGGGCATCGTGACGCCACAGATGCGCGTCGTCGCCGAGAAGGAGCACGTCGATCCCGAGTGGCTGCGTGGGCTCGTCGCCAAGGGTCAGGTCGCCATCCCGGCAAACGTCCACCACACGTGCCTCTCGCCGGAGGGCATCGGTTCGGCCCTGCGCACGAAGATCAACGTGAACCTGGGCACGAGCCGCGACTGGAGCGATCTGGACATGGAGATGGCCAAGGTCCGCGACGCCGTCGCCCTGGGTGCCGAGTCCATCATGGACCTGTCGTCCAACGGCGACACGCGCGTGTTCCGCCGCAGGCTGACGGCCGAGTGCCCCGCCATCATCGGCACGGTGCCCATCTACGACGCCGTCGTGCTCTACGACAAGGCCCTGCGCTCCATCACGCCTCAGGAGTGGATCGACGCCCTCGAGATGCACGCGAAGGATGGCGTCGACTTCGTGACGCTGCACTGCGCTATGAACCGCGCGCAGGCGGCGCTGCTCAAGCGGACGCATCGCGAGATGAACATCGTGAGCCGTGGTGGCGCGCTTATGTTTGCGTGGATGGAGATGACGGGTCACGAGAACCCGTTCTACGAGCGCTTCGACGGCGTGCTCGACATCTGCCGCGCTCACGACGTCACGATCTCGCTTGGAGACTCGTGCCGGCCGGGCTGCCTGGCTGACGCGGGCGACGAGGCCCAGGTCGCCGAGCTCGTGACGCTGGGCGAGCTCACGACGCGCGCGTGGGAGCGCGACGTGCAGGTCATCGTGGAGGGCCCGGGCCACGTGCCGCTCAACCAGGTTGCTTCGCAGATGCACCTGGAGCAGACTGTCTGCCACGGTGCGCCGTTCTACGTGCTCGGTCCGCTCGTGACCGACGTCGCCCCCGGCTACGACCACATCACGGCGGCCATCGGCGGAACGCTGGCAGCCATGAGCGGGGCGGCGTTCCTGTGCTACGTGACGCCGGCCGAGCACCTGCGTCTGCCTGACGAGGCCGACGTGCGCGAGGGCATCGTCGCGTTCAAGATCGCAGCACACGCGGCTGATATTGCCAAGGGGCTGCCCGGGGCGCGCGACTGGGACGACCGCATGGCCAAGGCTCGCAAGGCGCTCGACTGGGAGGCCATGTTCGCAGAGGCTATCGACCCTGAGAAGGCACGGCGCTACCGGGCGCAGGCCGCTCCCGAGGCCGAGGACACCTGCTCGATGTGCGGTAACTTCTGCGCCATCAAGAACATGAACAACATCCTGGACGGCAAGCCCGTCGACGTTATCGGCGAGTAGGGGAGTGCGGAATCCCTCTCCCTGTCATGAGGTGCCCGTTTGTGTCCCATATTGTTTCGCGTTGATGTCGCGCATATAGTATCCTGCCGTGCGGGCAGCGTAGGGTAGGGAGATAGATATGCAGAACGTTAACGCCACGCCGTCGTCGGCGGTGCGCGGCGAGGGGCTGGGCCTCGGCATCCTCATGACGATCCTCGGAGGTGTGGGCTGGGGTTTCTCCGGCGCTTGTGCACAGTTCCTTTTCTCTAACTATGGCGTTGACCCTCGCTGGGTCGTCTGCGTGCGTCTGCTGGGGGCCGGCCTCATCTTCCTGGTCGTCGCCATCCTGACCGACCGCGCGCACCTGCGTGCTGCCGTCACGTCGCCTCGGGCCATGCTGCGCATGGCGGGCTACTCGCTCGGCGGCCTGTCGCTGTGCATGGTGTGCTACCTCAACGCGATTAACGCTTCCAACGCGGGCACGGCAACAGTGCTGCAGGCGCTCAACCTGCTCATCATCCTCGTGGTGACCTGTGTGCAGCTCAGGCGTCGGCCCACGAAGAAGGAGACCATCGGCGTGGGCCTGGCGCTGTGCGGGACGTTCCTCATCGCGACGCACGGCCAGCTCGGGTCGTTGGCGCTGACGCCGCTCGGCCTTGCCTGGGGTCTGGCGACGGCCGTCTCGGCGGCCCTCTACACGCTGCTGCCTGCCAAGTTGCTCCACGAGTTCGGCAGCGTCGTGACGACGGGCCTCGCCATGCTCGTCGGCGCGGCGTTCACGTGGCCGCTGTTCCAGCCCTGGGACATCATGCCGACGCTCGACACCGGGGGCTGGCTCGCCGTCGCGGGCATCATTCTGGTGGGCACCGTGGCGTCGTACTTCCTGTTCCTGACGGGCGTGCGCAAAATCGGCTCCATGCTGGCGGGCCTGTTCGCGTCGACGGAGCCCATCACGGCGGGCGTTCTGTCGTTCGTCTGGCTCGGCACGACGTTTGCGCCCGTTGACCTCGTGGGCATGGGGCTCATCGTCGCGATGATGTTCCTGATGGTGTAGCCCGCTCTTACTCGCTCTCCTCGTCGTGCCAGCCCATGCCCATGCCCATGCCCATGCCGTGGCCTCCCATGCCCTGGCCGCCGCGCCCTCTGCCCATGCCTGCGCCGTTGCCGTGGCCGCCGCCTGCACGCCCGCGGCCATGCGTATCGCTGCTGGCTGAGGCGTCAGACGCTGAGGATGCGCCGCCTTTGCTTTCGGCCTGTTTCGCGGCGAGCAGATCGCGCAGCTGCCACATGCTCATGTTTTGGCACTGCTCGAGCGTGACGTCGGGATCGAGCGCAACGATGTCCTCGTACACCTCATAGCGAGCGATGCCCATGCCTGCCGAGCGAGCCTTCGCCATGGTCTCGTCGTCGGAGGCCAGGCACATCGCCCGGGCGCCACAGGCCTGCGTTGCCCTGCGACACTGGTCAAGGACGGCGCTTTGCTGGGTATCGCTGTCGCTGGTGACTGCGAGGACGAGACTGCCTTCGTCGAGCAAGGCGCGCTGGAAATCGATGTCGGAAGCGAGGCGTGTCACGGCGTCTTCGCAGGTGAGACCCGTGAGGCGCAGGGTATCGAGCCTGTCTTGCAGCGCGGCGTCCGACGCGGTGGCACGCACGACGCTGCTCCATCGGTTGAGGCCAAGCGTCACGGCCGCAGCACCTCCGACCTCGACGCGCGCCGTCTCATCTGCAAATGCCACGGCGCCGCCGGCCGTGAGTGCCCCCACCGCGAGGCACGCCGCCATGAGCGTGACGAACCGGCGCCGGCTCAGGCCCCGACGGCCGGCCTTCTTGGACGCAACGGGCTGGTCGGTGCGCCCACCGTCGATGGCGCGGAGTCCCGTCGTTGCGGGCGCCCGCGTTGGGGAGTGGGGCTCTGGGACCTGGGAGGCGGGGCGGACTGCTTCGGACGCGCGCTGCGCGTTGCGGAGGCCGTGGGACGCCGTGGCTTTCTGTTCCGAGTTGCCCTGTGGGGTAGAGGCGGCCCGACCTGCGCCTGAGGCTTCGGGGGACGATTGCGCTTCGAGGCGGGCGGTGCGGATGCGCTGCATCGTTGAAGCGGCGAGGCCCGCAGGCATGCGCTCGCGTGAGAAAGCTTGTCTCAGCAGGTTGTCGAGCTCGTCGGCGCCCGAGGCCTCCTGGTTCGGATGCGTGGGGCTCGCGGCATGCTCGCGAGAGGTGGCCGCCTCATTGGGCGCGTCCCCATCTGCGACTGTTCCGCTCGTGGCGTTGTCCGGGCCGAGAGGGGGAGCTCCGGCGCCGTCAGGGAGGCGCTTGTCGCGCCCTCCCTCGTTGGCGGTATGCGTGCTCATCCCAGGACCTCCCTCAGCTTTTGCTTTGCGCGTGCGACCCACGAGTAGACGGTATTGGCGGGCGCGCCCATCATCTCGGCGACTTCGGTGGCGGGATAGCCCTCGCCGACAGTGAGGTAGAGCGCCTGCCGTTGCTCCGCCGGGAGTGTGGCGAGCGCGTCGGAGACCTCCCACAGGGCGCTGCCGGGATCGTCCGCTGGCTCGTCTGTGGGGATCTCGACAAACGCGTCGTCGAGGCTTGCCATGGTGTGGGTGGGGGAGCGCAGCAGGTCGATGCAGGCGTTTGTGGCGACGCGGATGAGCCAGGCGCGCTCGTGGTTTGCGTCGGCAAACGGCACCTCATCATGCGTGGCGTAGGCGAGAAACGTCTCTTGGAAAGCGTCTTGCGCATCTGCGCGCTGCCCGAGACGCATGCGACAGACGCGCCACACGACATCGCCGTGCTCGCTGATGGCGCGCTCTATCGTCTCGTCGTCTCGCATGGGTGCGGGTGCGTCTCCTGACTGGACGTGCCCTGCCTGCCGATCTCCAGGTGAAGTGATCGGTGGGCAGGGAGAGGCTCTGCGCGTGCGCACGCGGTGACGTGGCTCGCGGTACGTGCTGGATAGACGTGCTTTCGAAACTGCTTGGCCTGCAAGTGTTATATACCAAACTGCATGCCGAGGTCGACGCCCGGGGAACTAGAGGGCGGCGCGTCCCATACCGCGTCCCATACCCTGCCCTCCGCCGAACCCAAGGCCGCCCTGCCCGGCGGCGCCTGCCCCGCGACCGACGCCGCATGCGCCCGAACCCACGCCGGACGCTGCGGCGCGGTCGCAGACCCCGTCGCCGTTTGCGTCGACGAAGCCGGTGCCACTTGCGCCCTGGGCACGGTCGCAGACCCCGTCCCCGTTCTCATCGATAAAGCCGGCACCGCACCCTATCCCGGAGCTTGCAGCGTGGTCGCAGACCCCGTCGCCGTTTGCGTCGACGAAGCCGTATCCGCGTCCTGCCCCAGATCCGGCAGCGGCGTGATCGCACACGCCGTCGCCGTTCTCGTCAACAAAGCCGGCACCCTGGGCGTGGTCGCATATTCCGTTACCGTCTGCGTCTATGAAGCCGAAGCCACGGGTATCGACGCCGGCGCCCTGCATGTGATCGCACATGCCGTCGCCGTTCGCGTCGACGAACCCGGTGCCTGTCGCGCAGCCTCGCGCCTCGGCATGGTCGCACGTCCCGTTGCCGTTGGCGTCCACATACCCCGGGCGCATGCCAGTACCCGCGGTTCCCTGCCCCGCGCCGGCCCATGCTGCTCCTCGACCGCACCCAATGCCCATCCGGGTGAGTGTGGCGTCCCACGCACGCATAGCCCGCTCGACGGGTGCGGCGGGGGTGACGTTGCTCTCTGCGGCGTTTGCGCTCTGGATCCCTGCAACACCGAGCCCGAGGGCGGCGACGAGGGCCGTCGTGGCAAGGACGCCCTTCGTGCGGGGGAACCTGCTGGTGGCGTTTGTGGTCTGCGTACTCATGAGGTCGTCCTCTCTCCGAGGAGGTCGCGATCTGTCTGCCGAGGAGGAGATGCCCCTTGGGCTGCTCCTGACGGCCAGTGGATCACGGCCTCGTTGCGCTGGTCATAGAGAGAACGGGCGGGGACTCTGATTCCTTGCAGGATGCCTATGTCTACATATTTTGCACACAATTGATATCCCAACCCAACGCTGTTTTGCGGTGTCTGTACCCGGCCGCAGCAGCGAGCGTTCTGCTTCTTGCGTAAGGCCGGGGTGTGTCAGGTGCAGGCGGCGATGGGCGCGGGTACCATGGGCGGGATACGGCGAGATCCGCCGGCGCCGCAAGGCGCCTCTCTTGGACATGCTGGATTGCTGAGGGCCGCGGGCCGTTAGGGACCGAGGCCGGGAATGGGCGTGTGACATGGCGATTCTGATCGGTTGCGAAAACCTGAGCCTCGAATACCCGACGCGCCACGTGTTCGACGGCGTTACCGTTGGCGTGGCGGAGGGCGATCGCATCGGCATCGTCGGCCGCAACGGCGACGGCAAGTCCACGCTGCTGCGCCTGCTCGCCAACGAACTCGAGCCCTCTGGCGGCTCCGTTACGTGGCGCCGCGGGCTCACCGTGGGCGTTTTGGGCCAGTCCGACGCCCTCGACGACAACGCCATGGTTGGCAACCAGGTGGTGGGAGACGCTCCCACTCATGAGTGGGCCTCCGACGCTCGAACGCGCGAGATCATCCACGCGCTCATCGAGGACATCCCGTGGGAGGCTCGTGTCGGTGACCTATCGGGCGGCCAGCGTCGTCGTGTCGACCTCGCCCGCCTGCTCATCGGCGACTGGGACGTCCTCATGCTCGACGAGCCGACGAACCACCTGGACGTCCGAGCCATCACGTGGCTGTCCGAGCATCTGCGCACGCGCTGGTCCAAGGGCCAGGGCGGTCTGCTCGTCGTGACGCATGACCGTTGGTTTCTCGACGAAGTCTGCCTCAATATGTGGGAGGTGCACGACGGCGTCCTCGACCCGTTTGAGGGCGGCTACTCCGCGTACATCCTGCAGCGTGTCGAGCGCGACCGCCAGGCGGCCGTCATTGAGGAGCGTCGCCAGAACCTCGCGCGCAAGGAGCTTGCGTGGTTGTCGCGCGGTGCCCAGGCACGCTCAACGAAGCCGAAGTTCCGCGTCGAGGCCGCCCGGGCGCTCATCGCCGACGTCCCCCCGCTGCGCAACGAGCTCGAGTTGAAGCGCCTTGCTGTGAGTCGCCTGGGCAAGCAGGTCATCGAGCTCAAAGACGCCAGCGAGCTGCTTGGTGACAAGCTCGTGCTCGACCACATCACGTGGGCGATCGGGCCGGGCGATCGCTATGGCATCGTCGGCGAGAACGGCGCGGGCAAGTCGACGCTGCTACGCGTCATGGACGGAAGCCTGGCCCCGACGACTGGCAGTGTGAAGATCGGCGCGACCGTGAAGTTCGCCGTGCTGTCGCAGCGCCTCGACGAGCTCATGGCCCATGCGGGCGAGACGGTGCTCCAGGTGCTCGGCCAGTGCAAGTCGCGCTATGTCATCGACGGTAAGGAAGTCACGCCGAGCCAGCTCTTGGAACGCCTGGGCTTTGACGCTCGTCAGAAGCTGACGCGCGTCGAGGAGCTCTCTGGCGGCCAGAAGCGTCGCCTGCAGCTCATGCTCATCCTGCTGAGCGAGCCCAACGTGCTTATCCTGGACGAGCCGGGCAACGACATGGACACGGACATGCTCGCCATCATGGAGGACCTGCTCGACTCGTGGCCTGGTACGCTCATCCTCGTGAGCCACGACCGCTACCTGATGGAGCGCGTGACCGACCACCAGTTTGCGCTCATGGACGGCAAGATCCGCCACCTGCCTGGTGGTGTTGACGAGTTCCTGAAGCTCGTGGAGGAGCGTGACAAGACTCGTGGCGCCGCTGTGTCTGCCGGTATGCCCGGCGCGGCAGGGGAGAGCGCTCCTGCGCCCGCGGCTGCGGCGAGTGGCCTTACGCGTCAGGAGGAGTACCAGCTCAAGAAGCAGCTCGCCTCTGTGGAGCGCAAGCTCGACAGCGCGCGCAAGAAGGTTGAGGAGGCCAAGGCGGGGCTGCTGACGATCGCGGGTGCCGACTTCGTGGCGCTGGGCAAGCAGCAGGAGAAGGTCGACGCCGCGCAGGAGGTTGTCGACGAGCTCGAGATGGAGTGGCTGGAGCTCAGCGAGAAGCTCGAGGCGTGATTTTTGGGCGCGCTTTGCGGTTGTGCGAGGTTTGCGCGGCCAAATCTTGCGGTTGTGCGAGGCCGATCTGGGACGTGAAGCGCTGACCTGCGGTTTTAGTGCGTGTGTAAAGCTTGCTGTCACGGAAAACCTTGCATAGCCGCAATCTGCGCCCAATTTCAGGACAGCGTTTTGCAAAACCCAGCAGAGCCGCGTTTTCTGCCCGGGTCACAGACGTGCTGCGGGTGCGCTCTGGGTGCGCCGCAGGCGTGCTCTGCGCTCCGTAATACCGCCGGCTGTAGAGCAGGCTGCCTCCCACACGCAACAGAAAGCCCCGCCCCAACGCGGGCTCCCGGAAGGAATGCTCGCTTTGGGACGGGGCCGACGCCGCGCTTTCGAACGGCCGTTTAGCGCTGAGTTGTCCTCGCCAGCAACTTGCGAACGAGGAGAATGACGCTGCCGATGACGGCCATCGTGCCGACGGTACCAGCGACGATCAAGGCGTTGGACGACGCCGTCTCGTCACCGGTCTTGGGAACGGCGGCGGGATCGACCGTGACGGTTGCCGTAACGCCCCAACCGTTTGCGATGCCCTTGACCTGGAAGGTCCCCTCTTTCTGGTAGAGGCTCGTGTCGATCTTATCCCAGTTGACGGTCTCCGCCGTCTTCGAGCCGTCGCTCCATGTGAACTGGACGGTCGCGGGAAGCTCGGGCTGCACGCCGACTGTGGTGCGCACGGCGACCTGCTGCTGGACGGTCTGGACGGTGGGCGACGCGACCTTTACCGTAACGCGAGCCTCCCCGTCAAAGCCCTCGACGCGGCCGGTTGCCTCGAACGTGCCGCGCGTGCCATACAGCGACGCGTCGACCGTGTTCCACGTCACAGGGACGGACGTTCGGCTGCCGTCGCTCATCGTGACCGTGACGGTCTGCGGCAGCTTCGGTGCGATGCCGGCGACGGTGGACACGGCGGGGACGATGTCGATGCCCGTGATGCCGGCGGCGCCGACCGTGACCTTCGCGCTGGCGCGGAACGAGATCGCGGTGTTGGAGAACGATCCCTCGACCGTGAACGTGGCGCCGGCGTTGGCATAGCTTGCCGCGTCGATGGCGAACCAGCTTGCAGCCTCGTCGGTGATGTCGCCGTTGCTCCACGTGACGCGTACGGTCTGGGGCAGGGTCGGCGCGATGCCGGCGGGCGTCTCGATGGCCGGAGTCTCGGCGGACGTCGCCGTTGCGGGGCTGACGGTCACGGTGATCGTGACGGGCTGCTCGACGCCCTCTATCGTTCCGCCGACGCTGAACGTGCCGCCGTTGTGATAGCTCGCCTCATCGATGGCGTCCCACGCGATCTCTTCGTCGGTCGTCGTCCCGTTGTCCCAGCTGACCTTCGCGGTCTTTGGCAGCTCGGGGGCGGTGCCGGCCTGCGTCGTGACGCCCGCGGGCTGCTCGACGCCCGTGGCCACGAGG
>JAGZEG010000027.1 GCA_018368455.1 Coriobacteriia bacterium | reverse complement strand
CCTTCTGCTCTCGCAGTATCCGGCTCTCAAGGTTCGCCGCGCCCCGCGGTGCCCGTGGGCCCCGCCGTTGCGCGAGGAGGTAATATACCGGAGGGCGCTCCCCCCGCGCAAGGGGGAGGGGCGAGACCATAATTACAACACAAATAGATTCTCATCCTTCTCTGCGAGCGAACGCAACGAGGCCGCGATCCATGTCAGGATCACGGCCTCGCCTTCGGGTGCCCCTTATCACTCGGGAGTAATAAATAAGAACCGGAGGCTACTCATGAGTGACGCGGGTGTCACCAAACGCATAGCCATAATTCATCTGAGCACCCTCATTAAATGCGACAACGCCACAGCCGTGGGCCGGCACAACAATGATGCCTCCATCGCCGCCACGATCTTCGACGGCTTCGAGCACAGCACAGGCCGCCTGCTCCAGGCCCTCGCCTGCCATGGAAACGCGCGCATGCACCTGGTAGGCAGCGACCTCCTGGATGAACTTCTCCCCCGTGCCAGTGCAGCTAACGGCCACGCTCCCCTGGTTGCAATACGTTCCCGCGCCACAGAGGGGCGAGTCGCCGATGCGCCCGGGCATCTGGCCTGTGATGCCACCCGTCGACGTGCCTGCCGCAATGACACCGTTGACGTCGCGCGCCACCGCCCCGATTGTACCGTGGCGCGGATCGGCCTCAGGAGCAGGGTCACCGGCAGCCTGCCTGGCCTTGAACTCCGCCAGAGCCTCCTGACGACGCTGCGTGATGAAATACTCGTTGGGAACCTGCTCAATACCCCATGCGTCCAGCTGCTCGGACGTCGGCTCGGCAAACAGCACGTGAGGCGTCTTGTCCATGACGGCACGCGCCACGTCGATGGGGTGCTCGGCCGTCGTCATGCCGCATGCTGCGCCCGTCGAGCCGTCGCCACGCATGAGGCAGGCGTCCATCTCGGCACGGCCCTCAAGCGTCAGCGCCACGCCTCGTCCGGCATTGAAGCACGGAGCGTCCTCCATCACGTGGATGGCCGCGATGACAGCCTCCTCGGCAGGCTCGCCAGCCTCGAGCTTCGCATAGCCGGCAGCAAGAGCCTGCTGCAGGGCAGCGTCGGTCTCGGCCTGCTGCTCAGGCGTCATGTCGTGGACGCGCTTACCGGCACCTCCGTGGATGACCAGCAGGATGCCGTCCTCGTTGCCAGCAGAAATAACGTGAGGAGCAAGAGCCATGGAAAGCCCCTTTCAAGGCGAACAAGCCGCCAGTCGCGCAATGCGGCAATCGGCAGCTCTGTGGCGTATCGTTTCGACGGCAGAGTCTAGCAGCCAGGTTGTTTCTAAACTGGCACCACTGTCGACCGTCCGTGAACCACCACACCGCCGCCCCAGGCACGACGCGACATCGGACGCCCGCTCTCGGCGCCAATGCCACACCCAACCGCCGCGCTACCGCGATGCGGGGCCTCCTTCGGCCGGCTTCGTCGACTGGGCCGCGGCAACAGCGGCTGCGGCGGCTTGCTCGCGACGCGCGACCTCAGCCTGCTTGCGCGCAGCCTCCACCTGCTTGGCAGCTTGCGCCGCCTTCTTTTCATCAGCCACCATCTTGAAGCACAGCACGCACACACCGACGGCGCCGAGCGCCAAGAACAGAGCCCAGGCGATGTGGGCCCGTCCCACGATGCACGCAATGAACGCCGCGACGTTCACAACGGAAAGCAACGCGAGCACAAAGCGATACAGCCTCGTCTTCGTCAACGCAAAGTTGCCTGCAAGGCCCAGCATAGACAGCACGATCGTCACGAGGCCGCCGATCTCAAGCGAGACCGCCGCAAGGATGCCTTGGTACACCGTCGTTCCCCGGGCCGCAAGCTCAGTTGCGGCGTTAGGCGACAGCAGATTCACCGTTCCAACGATGGACACGACAACGCACACAACACCGTAGACAGTAAGCGCACCGAGCAGAGCCTTGAACACCTTCTTTGGCATGGGATCCCTCCGCCCTCTCTTATCGATCACGAACAGGTAGCGCGCCGACATTCGCCAAAAGCCACCGCACAACCTTAATTTCTAGTATTCCCCGTACGCGGAAGGTCGAAATACCCATCGGTCAACTTGTTTAGACTTTTTGCTTTGTAGCCTGTGCCCCTGTGCAGCAGAGCTCCACGAGTTCGCTGAATCTGTCGACGAGCCATCGCGACGACCTCCCCTACGCACCCGGTGGGATACTGAATGCGGACCATTTCGCCGCGCCGCACACGCCCGTGCATCGCTTCAGGGAGAGGACCACCATGGAAGCAAGCCCCACGCCCGCATTCGCCCCTGCGCTCAAGCTCGGCTTTGGCTGTATGCGCCTGCCGCTGCTCGCACCAGACGATCCCACGAGCGTCGACGTCGCGCAATTCGAGCGCATGGTCGACGCGTTCATCGCAGCGGGCGGCACGTACTTCGACACCGCGTGGATGTACCACCAGCACACAAGCGAAACGTTTGTGCGAGACGCCCTCGTGCGACGTCATTCGCGCCCCTCGTTCACGCTCGCCACAAAGATGCCGTGCAACGCGATGCAGGAAGCCGCCGACATGCCCCGCATCTTTGCTGAGCAGCTCGAAAAGTGCGGCGTCGACTTCTTCGATTTCTACCTGCTGCACAACGTGAACGGCAACAACTGGGACAAGGTGCGCTCTTTCGACACGTTCGGCTTCTGCCGGAAGCTGCGCGACGAGGGAAAGATTACCCACCTCGGCTTCTCTTTCCACGACGGCCCAGAGCTGCTCGACGAGATCCTGACCGTCCACCCCGACGTCGACTTCGTGCAGCTGCAGCTCAATTATCTTGACTGGGATGACCCGGGCATCGCGTCGGGCCGCTGCTATGACGTCGCCCGCGCGCACGGTGTGCCCGTCGTCGTCATGGAACCCGTCAAGGGTGGCGCGCTCGCAAACGTCCCCGCCTCCGTTACAGAGCTGTTCGAGCAGGCCCGCCCCGGCTCAACGCCCGCCTCGTGGGCACTCCGCTTTGCCGCAAGCCAGCCGGGAGTCATGTGCGTGCTGTCTGGCATGTCGAGCGAGGCACAACTCGCCGACAACCTCGCGACGTTCGGAGGCTCTTCTGAGCTCGGAGCCGCGTTCGAGCCGCTCGGCGACGCGGAGCTTGCCGTCGTGCGCCAGGCGGCGGACATCATCAAGCGCTCGAGCACCATCCCCTGCACGACCTGCCGTTACTGCGAGGAAGGTTGCCCCGAGGGCATCGCAATCCCAGATGTCTTCGCGCTCTACAACGCAAGCCTCACCGAAGCTGACCGTGCCCACGCTCCGCAGCGCGCGCAGTACCGGGAGCTTGCCGAGGCACATGCACCAGCATCGGCCTGCGTGAAGTGCGGAGCATGCGAGCAGGAGTGCCCTCAGCACCTCCCCATTCGCGAGCTTCTTGGTAAGGTTGTCCGCTCGCTCGAAAACCACTAGGGTTGGCGGCGAGAGCAGAGCGGAGCTCTCCCCCTACTTTTCCCGGGCGGCATACATGGCGGCGAGGTCGCGGGCACGGCGCTCGACACGAGCCTGCTTCTCGACCTTGCACGCCTTCCAGAGCTCATCGGCCACGGGTGCCCACTCAAGAGCCTCCTGCACGCACTTGTCGCACAGCGCACGTGCGTCCTCAGGTGTCTCGAGATCCGTCGAGCGGGCGCCCGCGGCGTCTACCATAGTCGCGAGCCTGCCCGGGTTGTCCAGAATGGGGCAGGGCTTCAGCAGGTTCTCGTTGAATGGCTGGCCGTCGTGATATGCCATGAACAGCGGCGAGCGCAACGC
The DNA here is from genome assembly GCA_018368455.1 of Coriobacteriia bacterium. NCBI lineage: Bacteria > Bacillati > Actinomycetota > Coriobacteriia > Coriobacteriia bacterium. The sequence continues at coordinate 14,290 of JAGZEG010000027.1, read as the reverse complement.
ATCGAGCAGCGTCGTGTCATGGATGTTGGCGTTTGAGTAGTGCGCGAACACGCAGGGTTCGACATCGCCCGCCGCGTTGATGTGTAGGTAGCGTCGACCACCTGCTATGCAACCACCCACATACTCGCTGTCGCCCCAGAAGTCCATCGTGAACAGCGGCAGCTTCGTGCGCTGGCCCCGGATGAATCGGAACATGTGCTCGCGCTGGGCAGCGCTGGGCACGAGTTCGGCCGTCGCGCCAACGCCCACGGGCATGAACGTAAAGAACCAGCAAAACAGCGCTCCCCAATCGATCATCTGCCGGAAGTAGTCCTCCGAGCAGATGGCCTCCTCGTTGGCGCTCGTCACGCACGCCGAGATGCCAAACGGTAGACGGGCCTCGCGCAGCAGTCCCATCGCACGCACTACCTTGTCGTACGTCCCCGTCCCGCGTCGTGCGTCCGTAGCGTCGCGATCCCCCTCGACGGACAGCACGGGGATGAAGTTACCCACCGCAAGCAAGCGCTCGCAGAACGCCTCGTCGATAAGCGTGCCGTTTGTGAAGCACATGAAGCTTGCTTCGGGATGGCGTTCGCAGAGCTCCATGAGGTCGCCCTTGCGCACGAGCGGCTCGCCTCCCGTGTAGATGTAGAAGTAGCAACCCAGCTCCTCTCCCTGCCTGATGATATCGTCAATCGTCTCGATATCCAGCGACAGACGATGGCCGTATTCCGCCGCCCAGCAGCCGGTGCATCGCAGGTTGCAGGCGCTCGTGGGATCGAGCAGCACAGCCCAGGGAATGTTGCAGCCATGCTCCTGACGCATGCGCTCCTGTTGGGGCCAGCCCACGAAGTTGGCATTGACGAGAAACGTGCGGAAGAACGTGTCACGCACGTGGGGGTCGAGCTCGTAGAGCCGCATGATGAGGTCGTACCAGTTGTCACGATTTGCAATGGAGCGACGCACGGCATAACGCTGCTCAACGAAAAGGTCCTCGGGGCAGAAGCGATCGACAAACTCCATGAGGCGCGGGATGTTGCGTTCAGGGTCCTTCTTGAGATAGCCGAGAGCCCGATCCATGCCAAATCCGGCAACCTGTCCCTTTATCTGATCTGTGAAGCTCATGTCATGCCCCTCATTTCGACGAGTAGATATATCTCACTTGATGAGTTATACCCAATCGAGGTGTTATTATGCCACAGATGAGAACGTTCTTAATCAGGTTGGCGCGTTGCCCGCTTCCAATTTGGTTTAAACTGGCAAACATAATGGGAGCCTCGAGGTACGCGTCTGCACGGATGGGCGCAAGCGGTCGGGGCACAGTCGAAGGTCGAGGCCATGACGGCGAGGAAGATTGACAGGCGTATCGAGCGCACGCGGGCGGCCATCACCCAGGCCATGGGCGAGCTCATGCGCGAGCAGGACTACGACGACATCACGGTCACGCAGATCGCCCAGCGTGCCGGCGTTGACCGTAAGACGTTCTACCTGCACTATCCCTCAAAAGACGCCCTCGTGCGCGCCATGGAGCACGAGAGGGCGGAACGACTGCTCGGTCTGACGCACGAGATCATAGAGGACAGCCCCGTTCCGCCCGTACAGCGTATGACGACGCTGCTCAATGCCGTCGTCGATCAGGACGCCGACCTGCACCGTCGCATCGCGCTCACGCCATCCTACTCGTTCTTGCTCAACGACGAGAAGGCCATCCTTAAGCAGGCCATCCTCGACGTACTGGCAAGCCGAACGTCACTCGACCCCGACCTGCGCGACCTCTATGCCGACTTCTGTGCCGGCGGCATGATGTCAACGTATGTCGCATGGGTGCAGTCGGGCGAGCAGGTGTCGCGCGAGCGTCTGATCAAGCTGCTGCTCAAGGCCATGTGCGAGGGAGCGGGCATACCGTTCCCCGAGGAGGCCTGGGAAGAGGCTCTGCAGGCATAGCATCGCGCTCGGAGGCGCCGCCTACAGACCGGCGCCTCCGAGCTCCGTCGTCCCAAAATAACCGCCTTCACCGTCTGAGCCCACGTTCTTGAGCCACGCCGTGTCCTTGGCGCCGTGGAAGCTCACTGTGATTGTCGTGCCGGTGCCAAGCTCGCTCGAAATGTCGAGTCGCGCGTCGTGGCAGCGCGCTGCGTGCTTGACGATGGCCAGGCCAAGGCCCGTACCCCCTGTCTGGCGCGAGCGGCTCGCGTCGACGCGATAGAAGCGGGCAAACACTTTCTCGAGATTCTCTGGAGCAATGCCGATACCCGTGTCAGCGACGCTCACATACGGGCGGTCATCCTGCGCCACGCCCGTCGTCACGGTGATGACGCCGCCCGGCCGGTTGTAGCGCGTCGCGTTGTCGCACAGGTTGTAGATGATCTGGTCGATGAGCTTGGGCATGCCGAGCGCATTGACGGGCCGATCCGCACCCACAAGCTCGAACGTGACGTCGGCATCTGCCGCGCGAGATGTCAGACGCCCCACGACGCTCTGTGCGACCTGGGCGAGATCGACAGGCTCGCATGTGCCCAGGGCGCCGTCAACGCGCTCGGCCTCGTCCATCTTCGACAGTGTGAGGATGTCGTTGACAAGCGACGTGAGGTGTTGGGCCTCCTCGTGGATGCGACGTGCGAACTCGGGCACGTCCGCCGGAGCCGCCAGGCCAGTCTCAATGAGCTCGGCATACCCTGATATCGACGTCAGCGGAGTCTTGAGCTCGTGTGTCACATTCGCCGTAAACTCAACGCGCATGCGATCGTTGTCCGAAAGACGCAGGACCTGCTCGTCGATCTGGCGGCGCTGCTCGTCCATGCGACGCAACAGGGGCAAAAGCTCGACGTACGCGTCCTCGCCGTGCTCGAGCGGATGCGAGGGATCGACGGTGTCGAGCGGGGCAACGAGTCGGCGTGCCAGCGCGTTGGAGACCGCGTAGCACAGCGCGACGAGTGCGATGAGGATGAGCACGGCGGCTGGCAGCAGGTTTGCCAGAGCGCCGAGCGCGCCGCTTCGTGTGAGCGACAGACGCAGCACCTGCCCACTCTCGAGCCTCTGGGCGCCATAGAGCAACACCTGCGACAGCGTGGAGCTGCTGCGCACGGCCGAGCCACTGCCTCCTTCGAGCGCGGCGCGAACCTCGGGGCGGTCGGCGTGGTTCCCGAGCAGCGAAGCGTCTTGGACGCTGTCGAACACGACCGTTCCGTCGGGATCGATGAGCGTCAGGCGCGTGTCCGCGACCGCATCGCCCTCGTCGGCCAGCGACACGGCCAGTCCCACGGGGTCGTTGCTCGCGTCGAGCACCGCCGCGATGGCAGCGCACTCCTGCACGAGTTCTTTCTCGCTCGCGTCGATGATGGAGCGCTGCATGAGCAGGGCAGACGCGACAACGCACGCAACGAGAATGAGAGCGCCCATCGTGAACAGCGCCCAGAACAGTTTGCGCCGCATGGAGGGGTGCGCCGCAACTGGCGATGGATCGTTCGCCTGGACAGGAGCATCCGCCTGAGCAGGGGCTTCCTGGGGTGACGTCATGAGGGCCTCGCGCCCTTGCAACGTTGCTGCGGCCATGAGGATGAGCTGCCAGCTCTAGCCACGCAGGCGATAGCCCACGCCGCGGACAGTCTCTATGGCAGCGCTCGACCCCTCGAGCTTGCTGCGCAACGTCTGCACGTGGACGTCGACCGTGCGGCTTCCGCCGTCGAAGTCCCAGCCCCACACCTGTTTGAGCAGGCTGTCGCGCGTGCACACGATGCCGGGATGCGCCATGAGGTAAGCCAGCAAGTCGAACTCGCGCAGCGTCAGCGAAACGGGAGCTCCGTCCAGGCTGACTTCGTGGCGCGAGGGCGACAGTGCGAGGTCGCCCACCGTAAGCGTGTCATCGGCCGGAGCGAGGCGCCGGGCGCGGCGCAGCAAAGCGCGGCAGCGGCTCACGAGCTCCATCATGCCGAACGGCTTGGAAAGGTAGTCGTCCGCCCCGCCGTCAAGCGCCACGACGGTGTCGAACTCTGTGTCTTTGGCCGTCACCATCATGACGGGGATGTCCGCCGTCGAGGGATTGGCACGCAGGCGCTTGAGAATTTGCAGGCCATCGGCATCTGGCAGCATGATATCCAGCAGGATGGCGTCGGGCAGGCGGCGCTCGCACGCTGCGCGGAACTCAGCATCGGTGCCGAAGCCCTCGACCTCAAGGCCCGACTGCATGAGCGTATACACCGTAAGCTCGCGGATGTTGCGCTCATCCTCAACGTAATAGATCATGCGCTTCAGCCCCTCAACGCCGATGGCCCGTATCCGGCTATCTTAGCTGAAGCGGCCGTTGATGTAATCGCTCGTACGCTGGTCACGCGGATCGCCAAAGATCTGCGACGTGGCGCCGAACTCGACCATCTCGCCGAGCAGGAAGAACGCCGTCTTGTCGGCAACGCGCGTGGCCTGCTGCATGTTGTGCGTGACGATAATGACGGTGCGGTCCTTCTTGAGCTCGCACGTCAACTCCTCGACCATCTTCGTCGAAATGGGGTCGAGCGCCGAGGTAGGCTCGTCCATGAGCAGAACCTCGGGCTTGACAGCAAGGGCGCGGGCGATGCACAGGCGCTGCTGCTGGCCTCCGGACAGGCCCAGAGCGCTCTTGTGCAGGCGGTCCTTGACCTCGTCCCAGATAGCGGCGGCGCGCAGGGACTCCTCAACGACGCGGTCGAGGTCGGCACGCTTCTTGATGCCATGAGCACGCGGCGCATAGGCGATGTTGTCATAGATGCTCATCGGGAATGGGTTGGGGCGCTGGAACACCATGCCGACGCGGCGACGCAGGGCATAGGGATCCATGTCTTGGTAGACGTCGTCTCCCGAAATCGTGATCTTGCCGTCGATGCGACAGCCCTTGATGAGGTCGTTCATGCGGTTGAGGCAGCGCAGAAACGTTGACTTGCCGCAGCCGGACGGGCCGATGAACGCCGTGACCTCGTTCTCGAGGATGTCGATGTTCACCTTCTTGAGCGCCTGGAAGTCGCCATAGTACAGGTCGAGGTCCTTGACGGCGACCTTCGGCTTGACGGCACCGGCGACGCTGTACGCGCCCTCCATGACGTTGACCTTTTCGCCGGCAACGGCAACGCTCGCAGCAACTGAACTCAAGGCTTCCTCCCAAGACGGGGCTCTGAGCACGCGCGGGACATCGAGGCCCACGTATGCGATCTTGGAAGACAGCCTAGCGCCGCGATGTCGCACGCCTGCAAGGCGCACGTCAAGGGAGTGTAAGGACGCCCTGCTACTCCCCCGCAGGCTCCAAGGAAAGCGCCGTCGCGAGCTCGTGTTCGTCCACGAGGAGCATGCCAGCATCGAGCAGGCGCTGTGCGAGCACACCGAAGCCGGGACGCAGCGTTCTCGTGAATGTGCCGTCATAGACGCAGGCGACGCCACACGAAGGGCTGTGCGCCTTGAGGATGGCCACCCTTGCGCCGCTGATAGACGCAACGTCCGCCATGAGCTGCGCCCCGCGCTCAAAGGCGGCCGTGACGTCGGAGCCATCGCGCAGGATAATGCGACCCGTGGTGGGCTGTGCCTCGGCAGGAGGGCGGGGCACGGGCAGGCCACTCGCCCTCTCGGGACAGACGCGCACAACATGCAAGCGCTCCGTTAGGGCACGGACGCAGTCGTTAGGGCGCGCGCTGCCATCGTAGCGGCAGGGCACGCCGAGTAGGCAGGCACTCACAACGACAGGCGCGCCGTCGGGAAGCGCACGCAGCGCTGCCAACGCGCGAGAGGCGCGATCTGCGTCTTGCTCGGAGAGGGCCGTAGGTTTTGAGGTGCCCATGACGACAGGCGCCCTACGACAGCAGCGTGTTGACCGTCACGGCACCGTTGACCATGAACTGGTTGACGTAGTCGGTCCACTGCGAGCTCACCGTCGTCGTTGTGGACTGGTACTGCTGGTAGGCGACGTAGTAAGCCAGCTGGGCAGCCTCGTAGTTTGCCGAGTCAGCCGAGAACGTGGCGTCCTTGAGCACGGCATAGAACACGTTGTCCTGGTTTGCCCACGTCCCGTGCGCGCTGTCCCAGGCATCGCCGAGCAGAGCGATGATGTACGTGGCATAGTCGGCGTTCGCCGTCTCAGTATCACCGTTCTCGGGGGCCTGCGGGGCCTGGGGCGCTGCGGGAACCTCGCCGATGACCTGGTCGCGCAATGCCTTGACGCCGGCGGCCTCCGTCAGAATCGTCCGCGCCTGATCAACGTCCATGCCGTACGTGTTGGCGATCGTAGCGAGATCCGTCGTGCCGGACAGCTGCTGCAGGTAGTCGTTGAGCTCGTCGTCGGAAACAACGATTCCCGCCTCAGCCACCTTGTCAGCAAGGATACGGTTGCGCGCATATGACATGATCATGTCAGCCGTCGGAGCCTTGTACGTGCCGTCATCGTTACGAACAGAGCTCAAACTCACGGAATCCTCGATGGCCTGGCGCGCCGTGATCTCGAAGCGCTCACCCTCATACGTGTAGCTGCCCACGGGCTCATCAAGTTGACTCTCCGTGATCGTGGACGCTATGGGCTGCTGCGGCCAGGGGATGAGGTTGCCAAGAAATACCATGCCGAGCACAGCGCCGAGCACGAGCGTCAGAAGCGCGATGAGAATGACAAGTAGCGGGCGCACGCCCTTGCGTCGGGGAGCCGAGGCGGGAGGCTGCTGCGCGCCGTATGCGCCGGCATAGGCGGCCGACGGCTCAAAGCGCTGACCCACGGGGTTGGGTGCCACGGCAGCCGGGCCAAAAGGTGCGGGCTGCTGTGTCGCGTGCTTATGCTTGTGAATAGCCATGGATACCTCGCTTGCATAGGGACGAGATTGGCATCTATACGAAAACAGGCCAGAAGCTGAAAGCCTCTGACCTGTGATTTCGCTGGTCGCGGGGGCCAGATTTGAACTGACGACCTCCGGGTTATGAGCCCGGCGAGCTACCAGACTGCTCCACCCCGCAATTTCGCTCGCTTGCGCGTGCGGGTATTTATAATAGCAGGCTTGCTGTTGTTGGCAAGGCCTCGCTATACATTACCGTACGCATCACAGCTTCGCCATAAAATAGCTGCGACTCCTACCTGAACAGATCGAGCAGACGGTCGATGAACGTCTTATCCTCCTCGGCCGAGTCGGACGCAGAAGAGCCCGCGTCCTTCTTTGAGCCGCTGCTCGAGCTTGTGCTGCCGGAGCTGTCGCTCGAGCTCGCCGCGTCGCTGCCGTTGTCGGCGGCCGTCGCCGTGCTCGCCTTCGTCGTGGTCGTACCCGCATCAGAAGATTCTGCGTCGTTGCTCTCGGTTGTCTCGGGGGCGTCGATCCCGTTGACGACGTAGACGAACTGCACGCTGTTCACGGCGTAGTTGTCAGGCGCCACAAACGAGCGCTGTACGAAGTCCGCGCCGAGCTTCTGGTCGATAGCTTCCTGCAGCTTGTCGAGGATCTGGTCGTCCATGTCCTGCACGCTGTCGTTGAGCTGGCTCGCTCCACTTGCCAGATCGTTGGCGCCACTGGCAGCCGAGCTCATGCCATCTGCAAGGTCCTTGGCGCCCGAGGCGGCCGACTGTGCGCCCTCCTTCAGGCTCGTCGCGCCGTCAGACACCTGACCGACGCCGCTCGCCAGCGTTCCGACGCCCGTGCTGAGCTCGTCTGCGCCGCTCGAGAGCTGCGTTGCCCCGCCTGCGAGCGTGTCCGCGCCGCTCTCGAGCGAGCCCGCGCCCTCCGCGACGCTCCCCGCGCCGCCAGCAACCTGGTCGGCACCGCTCTTGAGCGAATTCGCGCCCGAGCTTAGGCCGCTCGCGCCGTCCGCAACCTGCTGGGCGCCGCTCTTGAGATCGTGCGCGCCCGAGCTGAGCTGCCCCGCACCGTCGACCGCTGCGCCGGCGCCCTCAACGAGCTGATCGGAACCGCTCTTGAGGTCATATGCGCCCGAGCTCACGCTGCCTGCGCCGTCTGCCACCTGCTGGGCACCGTCTGCCACCTGCTGGGCACCCTCGCTCAGCGCCGCAATGCCATCGACGGCCTCGTTCATGCCGTCGCCCAGGGCCGACGCGGACTCGTTGATCGTGTCGACGGCCTTTGTGTACTCGTCGAGGCCCGTACCAAACGGCTCGGCACCTGACGCCAGGTCAGACGCGCCGCTTGCAAGGCTCTGTGCGCCATCGTTTATCTGGCCATATGCGTTGATGGCCTCATCGAGCGCCTGGTACGCACCGATGTTGGCGACAAGCTGGATGGCCTGCTTGACGATGTCGATCAGGTTCGCCGCGTTTGCCTGGCGATCGGAGCCGCTCGAGGACGCAACGCTCAGCGCCGCGTCCGAGATCTGCTCGGAGAAGGCGGCGTACACCTCGTCAGCCGATCCGAAGCCGTCGGTGAACAGGCCGTCGCGGGCCGCAATGAGGCCGTCAAGGTACTGCTGGCTGCCGTCGGCAAGCGCCTGGGCGCCCTCGCTCACACTCCCGATGCCGGAGTAGACCTGATCCCAGCCCGTCATGATGCTCTCGCTATTGCCGCTCACCTGACCGATGCCGTCCAGCAGCTGCTGCGTTCCGTCGCGCAGCGTCGTGGCGCTGCCGTTGAGCGTCTGCAGGCCATCGTTGAGGCTTGCGGCGCCCTTCGCGACATCGGAGGCGCCCGCATAGACACGATCGGCACCGGCGGCTAGATCGCCCGCGCCCACCGCGAGGTCCTGCGTGCCCTGGTGCAGCGTCTGCGCACCTGCAGCCAGGGAGTCGACGCCCTCGGCGAGCGTACCCGCGCCCTCGGCCACGCTCGCGGCACCGCCGCTCACCTGCGCGGCGCCGTCAGACAGGTCGCCCGCACCCGCCGAAAGATCCCACGCTCCCCCGCTGACCTGCGAGGCGCCCGACGACAGGTCGCCTGCACCGCCGGCGAGCTCAGATGCGCCGCTCGCAAGGCTGTTAGAGCCGCTCACGAGCTGGTCTGCGCCGTCCTGCAGCGAAGCCGTGCCATCGCTGAGCTGCGTCGTGCCGTCCGCCAGTGTGCCGGCGCCGTCTGACAGCGTGCCCAGGCCACCGACCAGGTCGTGCGCGCCACTGTTCAGCTTGTCGATGCCCTCCTTGAGCGACTTGGAGCCGTCCGCCAGCTGGGACGTCGCGTTCTTGAGGTCACCCGTCTGGCTTGACAGCTCGTCGCCCCCCTCCTCCGCGACGTCGATGGCCATGGACAGGGGCATGCCGCTGACCTGCCAGCCGCTATACTCGAAATCCGACGCATCGCCGTAGAGGTTGAATGTCTTGCTCTCGCCCGGCAGCACGAGCATCGTCGCGATCGTGCTGTTGCCGGCGCGTGCGATAAGGGCGTCGCCCGAGTCCTTGATCTTGAACTTGTCCGACGCGAACGTGCCCTGCGCCTGGACGAAGAAGTTGTTGGCGAACGCCGCCACGTTCTCGTCATCGGAGTCGGTCTGCGCGTCAATCGTGACCTCCATGCGCAGGCTGCCCGAACGGCCGGCCAGCTGCTCAGGAGCGATCTCATCACCATCGAGGTAGTACTTGACCTTCAGGTCCCACGGCAGCTCTGTGGAGGTGCTCATGTTGCCCTGGTAGTAGAACGGCTCGTCAGCCGTCGTCGTGACCTGGACGACGCCGTCCTTCTGCTCGAGCGTCTCACTCGTCGTGAGGTTTTGGACGCTCGTGTAGTTGGCGGGATCGGAGATCGTCTGCGCGCCCGAGTCGAACTGGTTGACGACGTAGACGCCCTCCACCTTGCCCGAGGCGTCCGTCTTGGCGTAGACAACCTCGTTCTTGCCGTTGGGGTCGTGCTTGGCACCCGTGTCGCTCGAGCTCGACGCAGAGCTCTCCGTGTTCGCCGAAGCCCATGCCACTTCGGGCGCGATGATCGAGGGCAGCACCAGCGCGGCAGACAGGCTGCCCACCATGATGGCACGCACAATCTGGCCGCGCGTCGAGACGCGGCGCAGGACAGCGGCACTCTCGGCAGCCGGGGATGCCTGATCGAACGAAGAGGCCTGCTCGGTATCGGTTGCGGTGCGGTTCATGTTTGCTACCTTTCCTCGTCGTTCGAAGCGGGCGTTTCTGTGGTCGGAGATGTGGATTCCGCGCTGGTGCGAGCGCTCTGCTGAGAGCGTGCCTGCTCCTGTGCAAGCTCGCCTTGCAGCTTGCGCAACTCGTGCAGCGTCTGCTGGGCCTGTTGGATCTGCTGCGCGGCGATGACAGACGTGAGCCGATCGATCGACGCCTTGATGTCGTCGAGCGTGGCGCGCTTCGTCATCTCCTCGAGCGTCTCGAGAGGGATGGCACCGACGCTCGTGCCAGCGTCACTGACGACGGGCATCTCGCCGGACGCCTCACCGCGCGGGATGACATGCACGCCGTTGGCCTTTGCCTGCGCCTCCGTGTCGCCCGTCAGCGTCCCCTTGACGATATTCAAAATCTTACCCGAGATGTCAGGCTTCGTGACAGGCGCCACAAGGTCATCGAGATCCGCAAGCGAGGCGATCGCCTCATCGCGCCCGTCTTGAGGGGCGGGCTCTCCGGCCGAGGGATTTGGCACCGGGACGTACAGCTGCGACTCGGGAGCGACGGGGGCGGACGAGGGAGCACCGTCGTGGCTCGTCTCCGGCGGCACCGTGGAAGCCTGCGTCGGCGCGGGCATGGCAGCAGCGGACGCGGGGGCTTCGGGAGCCGGGGAGGCCGACGCGGAAGCCTCGGGAGCCGTGACCTGCTCTGAAGGAGCAGACGCGCTCGCCTTCGCGGCCTCCTGTGCCGCCAGCAGCGCGTGAACCTCCTCCTCGGAGCGCGCCGGGCCCTTGTAGAAGTCGAGCTTGAGCGTCGTGTGGCGGATGACGCCGTCGAACATGCGGAACAGCCACGGCAGGAACACGAACATCATGAGCATGGACACGAACGCGCCACGGCAGATGAGCTCGCCGATCTGGGAGATGATCATGTTGGAGGACATCATCTTCACGGCCAGGCCGGCAAACGTCAGGATGAGCGCCGATGTCAGGATCGTGAGCGCCGAGTGCTTGATGGCCGAGCGCGCCGCCTCCTTGGGCAGGTACAGCTTGCGGCGGTTGAAGTACTCGCGCTCGAAGATGATGGCATAGTCCACTGCAGCGCCCATCTGCACGGCATCGATGACGAGATAGCCCGTGTAGTTGATGCTCTGCCCCATGAAGTACGGCACGGCCATGTTGATCCAAATGGCGAGCTCAATAGCGGCAAGCGTGATGATCGGGATGGAGAGGCTGCGGAACATCAGCGCAAGGACGAGGCCGATGGACAGCATCGTCGCCAGCTTCACGCGGCCCGAGTCCTCGTGCACGACGTTCATGAGGTCGTACGTAGACACCATGTTACCCACAAGACGAGCGTCATCGCCGTAGTAGCTCTTGGCCAGCTCGCGCACCTGCTCTACGGCGTCAAACGCCTCTTGGTTCTCACCTGTCACGTCGACGGTCAGCACGATGCGCGACAGGCCATTGGATATGACCTGATCCTTTTGGTCGTCAGGCACGACGTCCACAGGCATGGCCCGCCCCGCCACCGTGATGTAGCTCGTGACGCCGCTGATGATCGGGTCGGCCTCGAGGTCGTTGATGAGCGCCTGTTCGTTGGCCCATTCGCCCTCGGGCACCATGACGACCCAGCTCTCGCTCGCTCCAAACGCGTCGTTGATGCGCGCGAGCTCCATCTTGTTCTGCGAGTCCGGCGCCGCGCTGTCGCTCGAGCCGTACATGAAGTGGTTGTTCTCCTGAGCCAGGTAGCACGGCACGGCAATGAGGATAACGGCCACGGCAAGCGGCGTCATGATCTTCTGGCAGACGCGGGCGAACTTGCCAAACTCCGGCATGAGGTAGCGGTGCTCAAGCTTGTCGAGCGGCTTGAGGCAGATGAGCAGGAAGCACGGCATGAAGAACATGATGGAGATGAAGCTGAACAGAATACCCTTCGCCAGCACGATACCCATGTTCACGCCGAGCCCGAACTGCATGACCGTCAGCGACAGGAAGCCGAAGAACGTCACGGCAGCGCTCGACAACACGACGGTGAAGCCCTGCACCATCGCGTGCGCCATGGCGTCGACGGGATCGGGATAATCCTTCTGCAGGCCGCGGAACGTGTGCAGCAGCACAATCGAGTAGTCCATCGACACTGCCAGCTGTAGAACGGCCGTACAGATCTCCGTGATGTTGGAGATGGAGCCCAGGAAGATGTTTGACCCCATGTTAAGCGCGATGGCGCAGCCAATGGGCACGAGGAACACGACGGGCTCGAACCACGAGTGCGACGTGAGCTCGAGGATAATGATGACGACGACAACGGCGATAAGGATGATGTACGTGATTTCGGTACCGGACGACTCCTGCGTATAGGCCTGGTCGACGGCGTCTCCCGCCATGGAGACCTGCGTGGCACCGATGGCCTCTGCAGCCGCCCGAGCACCGTCAACGCCGGCCATTGTGGAGCCATCATCGATGGTGAGCTGATAGAGATAGCCGTCATCCGTCTTCCACGTGTCAAGAACCTCTTTGTCCAGCACTGCATCGGGCTGCTTCGTATCCGCCTGAGTGCCGAGCCACATGACCTCGGTGACGCCCTCGACATCGGCAAGGTCTTTCGAAAGCTGCTCTGCTTGGGCAGGGCTGATGCCCTCCGCATACAGGCGCGCATTGGGGACGCCGCCGCCGAACGAGTCCTCCATCTCATCGAGGGCAACCTTGGACTCCATCGTTGCCGGCAGGTAGTCAACCATGGAATAGTTGATGCCCACCTTGGGGATCTGGAGCGCGGCGAACACCACGATGAGGAGGAATACCACCACCACGAGCTTGCGGTGCTTGAGGTATCTCTTGCAGAAGTTCAGCATCGGCGCGGTACCTTTCGACAGACTGCCGTCCACTAGGCTGGGTGTAATTCTAATCAACATAAGTATTGTTACCCATCACGTGTTGTTTTCTCCACATATGGGATATACTAGGATCAGCAGAAGCTCCTCATAATGTGATGCCATGGGGAGTGCACGGTGCACAGCGGCTATGTTGGTGTACCAGGGCCAGACGGCTGGAAAACGAGGGATGGCAATGCATCCGATCACGTTAGGTGCGCTGGATGACAAGATCGCCCAATCGGGAATCGACAGTAAGATTTCTGCGCGCGAGTCCACCGTTGCAGAAGTCGCACGTGAGGTCGCGGCGCGGGCGACAGACGTCCTCTCCCCCACCTGGCGTCGCGAAACAATCTCCGCAAAGACGGATCGCCGCTCCCGTCGCACGAGAAACCGCCTGGCAACAGCGCTTGTTACGCTCCTGCATGACAAGCCACTCAACGCCATCACGGTCAAGGAGCTTACCGAGCTTGCCGACGTGAACCGCGCGACGTTCTATGCCCACTACCGGGACGTCTTTGGCATGTACAGCCAGGTCAAAAGCGACATCTGTCAGATGTTCCGCGAACTCGTGGATACACATGCCGAAGAGATAGGACGAGAAGACTACAGGAACCTCCTACGCGACCTCTTCGCGTACTTCGCGAGCAACGATGATGCGTCCGCCGTCATTATTGGAAGCAGCGGTGACGGAACGTTTTTGTCTGACATCATCGACGTCATACGAGAGGGAAGCTTCGATGCCATCTCTCGGTTCGCTTCGCCCCAGGTCGCAGCGCTGAGGATCCGCAACGAGGCACTGTGCGAGTATTACTTCAACTTTCTGGCCGGCGGCGTCGCGAGCATGCTACGCAGCTGGGTGTTCGGCGGGTGCCGAGAGTCCGTCGACGCAATGGCGGCCATAGCAACAACCTATGTTGAGGGGCTAAACCAGGATATGTTGAAGCACAGCATCGAGGAGTATGAGGCAGCGATTAAAAGCACCGAACGTGACTAGCGCGGCGATGTAAGGCGACGCCGAGCCATAGGGACCTCACGTCAATCTTGCCTCTTTAACACGGGCCTGGATCCTACGACTTGAGAACTACTGCAACGAAGAAGGGCGCCCTCCCGTGTGGGAGAGCGCCCTTTTAAGTGCATTTCTTGGCGTTCAGTGACCGAGGCTTCTGGCGGGCCTATGGCCTCGTGCAGATTACGCCAGGGCCTCCTCGACGGCGGAGAAGATGGCCTTGGAGGTCACCGTAGCGCCGGAGATGGCGTCGACGCCCTCCACGCCGTTGGCCTCGACGATCTTGGCCGGGAGCTGCTCGATGGCCTTCGTGCCGATGCCCTGCGTCTCGGAGTTGTCACCGACCTCGACGGACGCGATCTTGCCGCCCTCGACGGTGACCGTCACGGGCACGTCGCCGCCCATGCCCTTGCCGGTGCCCTCGTAGGTGCCGTCCTTC
>JAGZEG010000026.1 GCA_018368455.1 Coriobacteriia bacterium | reverse complement strand
GTGGAGACGGCCGTCTCGCTCGAGGCGGAGGGCTGCCACCCCGAGGCCCCCGTGCCCGACTACGCCACCGAGTGCGTGTCCTCCAAGGTCGTCAGGATCGTCCAGTCCTACACCGGCGTGGTGGACAAGATGGTGTGGAGGAAGAGCCTGTGAGCATGGTCGGCGGGTCCTTGACAACTGACGCCCTCGTGGACGAGGCGCTCGCGCTGGGCGACGGTCTTGGCCGACCGCTCAGGTACGTCCAGCTCAACAGCTTCTACAACGGGTCGACCGGCTCGATCATGCGCAGCCTCCATGGGAAGCTGGAGGCCCGGGGCGTCGACTCCTACATCTTCTGGGGTCGCCGCCACGAGACGGTGTCCGATCGCGAGCAGTGCTGCGCTACCAAGCTTGGCTATCTCTCCCACGGCGTCAGGACCCGTCTGTTCGACCGCATGGGCTTCTACTCGAGGCGGGACACGGCCCGGCTCCTGGCGCGCCTGGACGAGATCGACCCCGACGTCGTCCACCTGCACAACCTGCACGGCTACTACGTCAACGTCGAGATGCTCTTCGGCTGGCTGGCGGGCCACCGCTGCAAGGCGTTGTGGACCCTGCACGACTGCTGGGCCCTCACCGGCCACTGCGCGCACTTCACATATGTGGGGTGTGAGCAGTGGAAGGCCGGCTGCGCGCGCTCGGAGCCCTGCCCACAGCTGGGCACCTACCCCAAGACGCTCTGCAGGACGGCCTGCGCGCGCAACTTCGAGGACAAGCGCCGCGTCTTCACGAGCGTGCCGCCCGAGCGGATGACGCTCATCACTCCATCGCACTGGCTGGCTGGGCTTGTCGAAGAAAGCTTTCTGAAGGACTACCCGGTTGAGGTTCGGCACAACACCATCGATACGTCCGTTTTCAGGCCCACGGCCAGCGACTTTCGGGAGCGCCACGGCATAGGCGACCGGTTCATGGTCCTGGGCGTCGCAAGCCCCTGGACCGAGCGCAAGGGGCTCTCCGACTTCGTGCGCCTTGCGGGCGAGCTCGACTCCGACAGGTTCGCGGTCGTGCTCGTGGGGCTGTCGAGGAGGCAGATGAAGTCCCTGCCCGCGGGGGTGGTCGGCCTCGGGCGCACCTCCTCCGCGCGGGAGCTCGCCGCCATCTACACGGCGGCCGACGCGTTCTTCAACCCCACGGTCGAGGACAACTTCCCCACGGTGAACCTGGAGGCGGAAGCCTGCGGGACGCCAGTGATCACGTTCGACACGGGCGGATGTGCTGAGACGATAGCTATGGCCGAATCACGAGTGGTCTCTCCGGATGCGTGGACGTCGGACTGTTTTGAAGTGTTGAGGGGTCGGCGTGATGGGGAATAGCGCTCGTCTTGCCCTGTGCGGTGGTGCAGACGAGGCTCGTGGAGAAAAGGCGACGAAGCTTCTTGTCGCCATGTGCATCATCTTTGCTCTTAGTAGCTCCCTGTCGAAGATCGGCATATTTGATCTGCTGAATAAGGCAATTATTGGCTTTCTTTGCCTTCTCATTCTGGTCATTTTTTGCCAGGAAAGGCAGTCGAGATACGTGTTCCTGGTTCTGTCAGTAACCGCGGTGCTACATGTAATTGCCCTCTCATTCCCCATTTCACCTAAAGAAGGCATTGCGACCTATTTTATGTATGCCTTTTGGGTATTATTTTGGATTTATATACTAAATAATAGATACATATTATTAAAAACTCTTTTTAAATTACAAAAGAGTCTTAATACAGTACTTATGGTCTGGACATTGTTCACTGCATTTTCATTCCTAATCCCCTCGTGCTATAAGCTCGGCTGGGGCGGAGAGCGCTACTTTACATCCTTTACCACAGATTCATTTGAAATCGCGCCAGTTGCTCTATTTATGCTGGCATTGGACATTCTTCTTTTTAAGTTTGATGGGAACAAGAGGAAAGCGCTGGGCTTCTCTGCAATTCCGCTTGCGTGCGTTTTTGCCGCCGGCACAAGGACGTACCTCGTGGTTGTCGTCATCGAGTTCGCCATCCTGCTCAAAATGATGATCGAACGGCGTGGGACTTTTTTGCTGATGCTCACGCTTCTTGTCACTGCCGTCGTAGGAATTGCTTCCGTAACTAACATTGGCCAGAAGTTTGCGTCAGCAATGTTTGAGACGGATGATGCAGCGGTGTTTTTTGAGGTGCTGACGAACGGGCGGAGTGAATTCTGGGCTATAGATTTGAACGCCTTTTTTGATAGCGACTGGTTCACGATGCTGTTTGGCCACGGGTTCAGCTTTGTGTATGAGCTTAATCAAGAACATATAGGCATGCGATTGTATGCTCACAACGACTTCATTAATATATTGTTGAACTTTGGTATTGCCGGAATGATCATCTATTTTGCTGCCTTTCTTCCTCTCGCTGGGCGTATTAAAAACGAATGTGGCCTAGGAATGGGCTTGCTGTTCGTTGCCATGTGGTTGTTCAACGCCTTTTTTAACATGATCTATGTATACGTTGTTGCAGTTATCGGCATGGGTTTCTTGGCATTAGCCTTGTTGTTGCCTGAGAAGACGGTGCCCTCACTTGATGAGGGGGAGATCCAGTGAGATTTTCCGTGCTCATCCCCGTGTTTAACGTCGAGAGATATTTACCCCAGTGTCTGGCATCTATCGACGCTCAGTCCTTCGAGGACTACGAGGTTGTCCTCGTGAACGACGGTTCAACCGATGGCTCGGGTGACCTGTGTCGACGCTATGTTCGGGATCATCCGCGCAGAGCGAAGCTTATCGAGCAGAATAACCAGGGTCTCCTTCTTGCCCGTAGGGTGGCGATGAAGGCGTCATCGGGAGACTACATCCTATGTCTCGACAGCGATGACGCGCTTGCACCTCATGCTCTTTCGCGTCTTGAGGAGATTGTCAAGCTCAGCGATCCGGATTTGATCGCGTTTCAGGCGTCGTCTTCTCCTGATATGGACAAGCCCTTTTTTGACTTTGCGAAATTGCACGAGTGCGACGTGGCAAACAACAGGGTGCCCGTGGCGAAGGCGAGGGAAGTGCTTGCGACCGGGCATGAGTTCAACGCCATGTGGAACAAGGCAATACGACGTGAATGCGCAGGTATTGAAGATTCATATGACGAGTTCGAAGGCTTACAGTATGGTGAGGATTTATTCCAAATGGCACCAATTCTTGACAAGGTGCAGACGATGGTCGTTATTGATGACATCTTGTACTACTATCGCCAAAACCTTGCGAGCATCAGCCATCAAGTAAACCGAAACCGTCTCAAAGACATCGTCAGGGTGCGCTCACGCCTAGCTGGCTATGTTTTCCGATGGGATCGTGGCCTGCTCCCCTCGGTATACGCAAACAATTGTGTTGAGGTGCTCGCGTACTGCTTTTTGTGCGCAAATAGGATGAGCACAAAAGAGGCAATTAGGACAATATGCGATGCGGCGTCTGGCGATTTCTACGTCACGTCTTATGCCTCGGCCAATCTTTCTGCTGTCCCTCTTTGGAAGCGAATTCCCCTGTGGCTTCTCAATGTGGGGACATGGCGCCTGTTCATTTGCTATACGCGCGCCCTCTTTGGCGTGCTCAGGATATGGGGCTCGGACAAAGCGGCGCGGTATTGTTAGGAGAAGCATGATAAGAAAAGTCGTACGGCGTATCGAAAAGGCTTTCTACACTGCGCTAAACCGTATATGCTGTGCTCGGTATAAGCGCCTCTACCCTGCCTTTTTGCGCAGGGGGGGGATCCTCGTCGAGGAGGATTTCCAAAAGGGCGGGTTAGATCCGTGGATAAGCCCATCTGCATATTTCGATCCGGGTTATCCCCAACTTATTTCAATCGAGCGCGGTACGACCATCTCGTTCGAGGCGTGCTTTTTGGCGCACGACTACAGCGTGGACAAGGAGCTATTTGCACAGGGGACAGAGCATGGGCTGGTCCTGGGCCGCGTGGATGTCGGCCGCAATTGCTTTATCGGCGCAAGGGCGATGCTCTTGCCGGGAACTGCGCTAGGGGATGGGTGCATCGTGGGCGCGGGGGCGGTGGTGAAGGGGTCTTACCCAGAAGGCTCGATCTTGGCTGGCAACCCGGCCCGCGTGGTGGGAGATTCCAAAAAGCTCCTAGAGAAACATCTGAACAAGCAAGATATCTCGTACTGGCGGGGCGATCGCTATGAAGAGTTCGCTCCGGTCTGGCCAAAATCCCTGCAGCCCGAGCTTGTTGACCGGCTCGATTGCAAGGAAAGCTAAGCGGATGTTCGAGAACAACATATACGCGCAGAACGTTGCGACCTCTTTTGTCCACTATGTAAGCAACCGCCGTGTTGATAAGCATCTTGCTCGATTGTGCTCAATCGACTCCGTGGGCGACTTTGGCGATTTTCGTGAGTTTGTTATAGCACTCAAACAAGACGTTATTGCCGATGGGCGACCGTTTGGAAGAAATCTAGTTGCCTCCGAATCCTTGTTTTACGGGCATCTGAAGGCCCTGGTCGAGTACGCAGGGCGCCCGTATACCGAGTCGAAGCGCCTGCTGCTGCCCAACATAGAGCACGGCATTGCGTGGCTGCAGAAGATTCCGAACAACGTTGCACAGCCCTACGTTCACTGTGTCGTGTCCCAGGGTTCGTACCGTAGAGATCTTATCCGCTCGGCTCGTCCGTGGATGCCGCACTATGTTGTGGGTCCGTATATTCATTATGCACGTCCTTATTATTCGCCTGCGAAGATGGGCGAGCTCAGACGCGAGCTGGGCAAGACGCTGCTCGTGTTTCCCGCCCATACCTATGAGTTATCAAGCGTTGAGTACGCAAAGAGACGGTTTGTAGAAGATATTATGGGTGGTCTTGCCTGTGACTTTGATACTGTGCTGGTGAGCGCGTATTGGCACGATGCCGATGACGAGGTTTTCCGCCTGTTCGAAGAAGCGGGCGCACGTGTCGTGAGCGCAGGGATGCGAGAAGACCCGCAGTTCATCTCACGGTTGAGGACTATGATCGAGCTGAGCGATGCGGTGGCTGGCAATGCGCTCGGCACTCACATTGGATATGCAATGTGCCTTGGCAGGCCCTTCCACATGATCGGGGCGCTGGAAACGGGCATTTCTGACGTAGGCAACGCATACGAGGCGATAGAGCAGACGAGGCTTAACGAGATAGCTGCTCAGGTCTGCCACGCGTTTGGCCCAGTAGGCCGAGGCGAGGAGCGAGACTCGCTCTTCAACACATACTGGGGCGGAAGAGGATCAATTAAGTCTCCCGAGCAGATAGCATGCATCCTCGATATCTCCCGCGAGGTACTGGGGCGGTCTCATGGCATGTCGGGCCGCTTCGGGGCTGCCGTACGAGATGTTCTGAATGAAGCGGTTCGCGGTAAGTCCGTGGACAGCGATATGAGGGCCCTCTTATTGAGCGAGGCCCTGGGGGCGGCTCTTTGATGAGGGGGCTGAAGCTAAATAGAAGCTTGAGCGGGCGCGCCGTTTTGTATACGCTTGGTCAACTTTCTATCAACTTTCTGAGCGTGATATCTGCGCCGATTTTTGTGCGGCTCATGACGACGTCTGAATACGGAATGGCCGCGGTTTACTTTACGTGGGTCACTATCTTTGCGAATATCGTGGGTCTGCGTGCGGATGCCTCAATCCAGAACGCCTGGGCGGAATTTGGAGATCGCAGGCTGCCGTCTTATGTGTCCTCGGTGTCCTTTCTCGCGCTCTGCTTCTTTTCCTTGGTCTTTGTCGTATGCCTCCTTACGAGGGATTTTCTTTCTGGCATTCTGTCGATGCGGCCGCTGGTTGTTCTGCTATGCGTTATGACATCGTTTTTTATCGCATGTTCGAATATCCGCATGTCATATCTCAATGTATGCAAGAACGCATCGGGCAATACGGTTATCTCGCTCATCCTTGCGGTCTCTCAAGTTGCCTGTTCGATAGCGCTGCTCGTGCTCGTGCTCGATGACGGATATATGGCGCGAATCGTAGGCTACTCTGCTCCCTCAATCGTTTTGGGCTGCGGTTTCCTTTTGTTTTTTTGGGCTAAAGGAAAGAGCTTTTTCAATAGGGAGTATTGGCGTTTTTGCCTGACGCTATCGCTTCCGCTTATTTTTAACGGAATCGCCTACATGCTCATAAATCAATGCGACCGCTTGATGATAAATGCGATGATCGGGCCCGACGCCGCGGGAATCTATTCGTTTGCGCACAGCTGCGCTCTTCCCGCAAGTGTCGTGTGCGGCGCCATGAACTCGGCATGGACCCCCGAGTACTTCGAGCTCATGAAGAAGGGCGATACGGATTCGCTGGAGTTGCGGGCAGGCCGCTACTTGACCAATATCACGCTGGTCACGATGGCCATTATGCTGCTGTCTCCGGAGATTCTGGTCGTGCTTGGGACGGAAGACTATTATTCGGGTATTACGGTGCTTCCACTTGTGGTGATGGCCTATTACTTTCAGTATCTGTATACGTGGCCTGTTAACTGCGAATTCTTTTACAAGAAGACAAGGCTGATGACTGTGGCAACGCTCGCTGCCACGGGGGTAAACATCGTGCTCAATTATTGGATGATACCAAAGTGGGGGATAGTCGGCTCGGCGGGTGCTTCCCTTGCGGCGTTTGCGTTGCTTTTCGTTTTTCACGATCTGATCGCCCGCTTCAGAACGCCTGGCTACGACTTCTCGTGGCGATGGTATTTTCGAGGCTTGTTGCCCGTATGCGGCGCCCTGGGGGTTTCGTATTTTTTACTCGAGATATCTGTCGCCCGCTGGATAATTGCAGCCATTATTTGCGCCTTCTTAGTCAAAAAGGTAATTAAAGCAAAATCTTTTTTTTAAGGATAAAGTATGTTTTATATATCATATAAACAAAAAAATAAAAAGTTTGTATTAGATGCAAATGTTAATGCCAGGGAGATACCATCTCGCTTAGCTATATCAAAAGACGGTCGTTCGTTTTGCGTGGGCTGTTCCGTGGATGTGACTCCAGAGGAGCTGTTCGCGAGTGAATGGAGGACAGACCCTCGGATCCTCAACGAGACGTGCTCGGCGCTCTATATTGTTCACTATGATGAAAATGGCTGTACGTTCGCAACTGATAACTCGGGTAGAGAGCTGATCTTTTGCTATCACAGCGACGATTGTCTCGTGCTGTCTGACAGTTTCTGGGGGATTCTTAAAATCATACAGCCTTCATATGATGATCTAGATCCTGAGATAGTTGCGGAAATGATCGCTTCGGCCGGAGGCGTTCCCTGCGACAATGCCACTCCGATCAAAGGCTTGTTCTGGCTTCCGGTAAATACGATCTGCTCATTTGACGCCTGCACTGGTGAGTTCACGAAGAGAGTATACGCAGATACGAAACGAACATGTGAGATTACCTCACTCAACGAAGCGGTTGAATCATTCGATTGGTGTATGGGCAAGATGGCGTCATATCTCGCTCGGGAACATGCGGGTGAGCGGTTCGGTCTTGGTCTTTCGGGCGGACTGGACTCAAGAGTCGCCCTTCACTATTTAGAGGGAGCGGGGATCCGTCCGACGGCGTTCAACCTGTGTGTTACGCGTCCCCATAAGCTTTTCCTCGCCACAAGCGTGCTTAATGCTAGGTCGCTTGCCCGTGCAGCGCATGCTGACTACCGCGAAGTAGAGTGGCGCCCCGAGACCGTGAGGGTGAAGATGGATGCCATGCTCATCCATAACCCATTGGGGACCTGCGGACACTATACGAATGCTTATAAATATGAAACGCAGGGTCTTCCCGAATTCGACGTCCTTGTCACCGCCGGACAGGCTATAGGACCCAACCTAGTGGGCGGGACTGTCGTATCGAATGCTGACACCATGTCAAAAGAGGAGGTATTCGATTGCCTCTATACGATTTGTACGGGAGATATCCTTCCGTATGCTTATACCGAGGGCTTGGTTAGGGGAAAGCTTAATGCCAAGAGGGATGGCGCCGGCCATGAGGCATGGGAAGAAATCATCACCACCACCGTCACGAATTCCATGGCGCAGCGTATCCGATGCTTTATTGATGACCGATATCGAAGAGGTTTTACCGCAGCTGACACGCTGATGGATTATCGGACCTCAGCTTTGGGGGCAATCGGTCGTGATGGTGCCTACGAGAGTCTGTTTGGGACAAAAAGAAGCTATACGATCTACACGCCTTTTCTTGTTCGCGAAGGACTGAAATGGGATGTTCCTCTTGTTAAGGAACGCCTTGTCTTGAAAGAGCTAATTAAGCGCAAAATCCCAGAGTTCGCCGAGGTGGGGGAGGAGACGTATGGGGGGCTCGATACGTCGTCGAAGCTTCGGAGCGGGTTGGGGAAGCTCGTCTTCCTTTTGAGGGGCAGCGGCATCATGGCGCAGGAATGGTACGCAAGACATCCTGCAATCCGAGAGGCGTTTCTCGAGGACATGACCAGCCAATGCGAGTGGTTCTTTGCTATGTTCCCGTGTACCAGGAAATACGAGGAGATCTGGCAGATGAGTCCCTCGAGGCGCAATGCCGTTTGGGAGCTTAAGCGCTTGATCGATTGCATCGAAACGAAACGGTACCTCAGTTTTGAATAGCAGCGCGAGGGGCGTGGCATCCGTGAGCGGTTTCGACGCTGTGATCCAATACCCGCGGCTTTTGGTGGACACCTCTAAAATTGCGACGAACGCATCGACCCTTGTTGCTGCGTGTGGCAGATATGGCATCGACGTGTGCGGCGTCACCAAGGCCGTGGGGGGCGACAAGAGAGTTGCGCGCGTCTTTGTCGAGAGCGGCGTTTCTTCGTTGGGGGACAGCCGTCTTCAGGGGCTGAGCGGATGCTCGGGGCTCGGCGTTCCCAGGCTGCTCATCCGCTGTCCTCAGGTGTGTGAAGTCGATGCCGTCGTGCGTGTGTCGGACGTCTCAGTTGCAACGTGCCTCGACACGGTGCGGGCGCTTGACCTTGCCTGTGAGAGACAGGGGATTCATTCTTACGGCATTCTGATTATGTGCGATCTGGGTGACTTGCGCGAAGGAGTAATTTCTCGAAAGGAATTGAGAGAAATTGCTCGATTCGTTGCCATGTCGAAGCGTCTGTACCTCTATGGGGTTGGAGCCAATCTAAACTGTTTGTCATTTATACTCCCGGATGCGGAGAAGATGCGGGATCTTGTTGATTGCGTCGACGAAGTAAGCGAGTTTGCAAGTCGTAATTTGGTTGTAAGCGGCGGAAATAGCAGCAACCTAAATCTTGTGCTTTCAGGCAACTGCCCGGTTGGCGTGAACTCCCTTCGTCTAGGCGAGGCGCTCCTGTTCGGTCGTGAGCGGGCAACCTATCGCTACCTGCCGGGGACGTTTAACGATGCCTTTATCTTGCAAGCAAGTATTGTCGAGATAAGGGAGAAGCCGAGCCTTCCGTGGGGAGAAGCTGGCGTCGACTCCTATGGAATGCGGCACGAATATCGGGATAGAGGGATCCGTCTTCGCGCGGTGCTTGCTTTTGGCCACCAGGATTGTGATACAGACGTCCTATGGCCTCTTGAGGAGGGGGTTTCACTCATAGATAGCAGCAGCGATTATACGGTGGTAGATGTGGGCGACGCAGGTCGCGACTACCACGTCGGCGACATTATTAGTTTTCGATGTGGTTACCATGCGGTAGCGAGGGCTTTTGTAAGCCCCTATATTGATAAGTTTTTTATCTAATATAATTTAACGGAGTAATTATGTTTGATAATAAAACAATTGTTGCAGTGATACCAGCGCGCGGTGGTTCAAAAGGGATTCCCAAAAAAAATATCAAAATCCTACGAGGCCATCCTCTTATTGCATACACGATTTCTGCTGCAAGAAAAAGCAGGTATGTTGATGCGGTCATAGTGTCAACCGATAGCGAAGAAATAGCCAATGTGGCCAGAAGATACGGAGCAGAGGTGCCTTTCGTGCGACCACAGGGACTGGCCTCCGATACTTCGAAAAGTATCGACGTCCTTGTTCACGCAAGAGACGTGCTTGTGAACATGGGCCGCGATTACGACGTTATTGTTCTTATGCAACCAACGAGTCCTTTGCGCAGCGCTGACGAGGTTGACGGGGCAATCGAGGCTTTCTTCTCTCACGGCATGATGGGTACTGCTTCTGTACAGCTGACGTCAGATAATCCCATCTTAACTAGGCGTCTTGACGAATTTGGCGTACTGCACCCGATTATCCCAATTTCAAGTACTGTTCGACGCCAAGAGATGCCTCCTTTTTATCATGTAAATGGCGCTATCTATGTAAATGATGCTCATAAAATAAACGATCACACCAGTCTTAATGATAATCCGATTTCATATGTTATGAATAAGGATCGATCGCTCGATATCGATAACATCGAGGATTTCCTCCGCGCCGAGACGATCCTTGCCAAGCTTGATGATCCCGAACCGCTGGAATACTAGCTTTTAGCACCTAATAACTTACTTAGGTTGAGAAGGCGCTAGACGGGATTTTGAACGCTTCAGGGTATGCACCGGGATCCGGTTGCTTGGCGAAGTGGACTTTCTGGCGGGGGGGGGTCTGACAGTTCAGAGATCGCTTCCTGTTGAGATCAATTCTGGTAGTTGCGCTTGTAATACAGGAGACAGACCGAGCACGACCCTCTAATGAACTCGGAAACTCGCCATCGTCCTATTCGGAAAAACGATATCTCACCATTCGGATTTCCATCAACTATACTATAGGAGGTCAAAACTGACGGCACATCCGGTTGATGAGGAGAGCGGGCATGGCAGGTGTTACTGCTCCACAGGGGTATCTTCCGCGTATCGTCGACAAAAAGGTCGAGCGGTATCTCCGCATATTCGGGGCTGTCGAAATCGCTGGTACTAAGTGGTGTGGAAAAACATGGACGGCTCTCGAACACGCCAACAGTGTGAGCTACGTCGACGAGCTCCTCGCGCTCGCGCAGGATGATCCCTCCGCAATGCTCATCGGAGAGCGCCCACATGTTATCGACGAGTGGCAGCGTGTCCCGGAAATATGGGATGTGGTGCGCCACGAGGTCGATAGAACGAGGGGCCTTCGGGGTGCCTGGCTGCTTACGGGTTCATCCGCTCCGTTTACTCGAGACGCTTCGAATAAGGGGAGTCTACCCACTCATAGCGGGGCAGGACGGTTCGGACGTATCCGCATGCACCCTATGACGCTTTCCGAAAGTGGGGATTCCTCCTGCCTCATCTCTCTTGCTGACCTGTTCGAGGGCAAATTTGAACCTGCCCAGGTTGAAACGAGCGCCAATCGTCTTATCTCGGTTGCCTGCCGTGGCGGGTGGCCTGAGGCGCTGGACCTTTCCCCGGCGGACGCGCAGGTGATTGCTCGGGAGTATCTCCGTCTCTTTCGTACCGAAACCGTGCCTCGGCTCGGTCGCGATGCCGATACCATGGGGCGACTCCTTTTCTCGCTCGCACGCAATCTCGGTCAATCAACCTCGTACAAAACGCTTGCGGCCGACATGAGGGATACTTCCGGTGAGCCGGGCCCAGTGTCGGAGTCCACCGTCGGGGCGTACCTCTCCATACTGAGGGACTCCTATCTGATGGACGAGCTACCCGGCTGGGCTCCGGCGTCCCGCTCTGTCAAGCGAGTTGCCACAAAGCCCAAGCGCTACTTCGCCGACCCGTCGCTGCCTATTGCTGCCCTTGCCCTGTCTCCGGAGTCTCTTATGCGGGATTGGCAGACATTCGGTCTTGTTTTTGAGAACCTGGTTATTCGCGACCTTATCGTGTACGCAGAGGCGCAGGAGCTCTGTGGCGATGTGCCGGTTCGCTACTACCGTGACGACTCCGGCCTCGAAGCGGATGCCATTATCGAGCTCGCTGATGGTCGCTGGGCTGCCTTCGAGATAAAGACGAGCGATGCAAAGGTCCCCTCCGGCGAGGCAAGCCTCCGACGCCTGAGAGACAAGCTCTGTGCGAATCCTCTTGCGCGTACAAAACCGCCTGAATTCATGGCAGTCATCACGGGCGTCTCCCACTTTGCACGCCGCATTGACGACGGCATTTACGAGATTCCCATCACCGCGCTGACTGCGTAGGGGGTCGCGCTCTCTGGGTTCGACTAGTGCCCCTGATTCGCGAGACTCTCATACGGCGCGCTTGGTTTTCGTGCACTACCGAGCGCGAGAACCCCATTACTGCGGTGCCAGTCCAGAGAAGTACGAAAACATGTCTCGCTGGCCAAAACTCCCTTACTTTGCGAGGCGATGGGGCGCTTCTGGGTCGTAAAAGTCCCTTGGCTTGCCCTGCTTCTCAGGCTTACCTGCGGTTTCTCCTCGGCCGACAGGCTATGCGGCCTCCGAGGACTCGCAAAGCGCGACAGTTTTGGCCAAGTAGATGGCCCGCAGGTATTCTCTGACCTTTACGCGAGAGGTTTCGCCGCCTCTGCCCCGGCACCACTTTCTGCTCGGTCGGCCCACGGACGTGTCAGGTGGGCGCAACGTGCGGTTGTGCGAGGTTTTGCAAAACGACGATCTCAAATTGGCCCCGAACTTCGGATATGCCAGGTTTGCGGGGATCGCTGCGGCGGCGAGAGACACCGCAACTTGAAGAAACCGCAGGCAGAAGGGTTGTGAGTATCGCCTGCCCCATAGCACGGGCGCTCGGATCAGCGCACAAACCTAGCACAGCCGTAAATCGGGGCCAAATCTGGCGCTCGGTTTTGCAAAACCTCGCACAAGCGTGAGATTCGCCCAGCGGGTCGGTACGGCTTGCGAGACCCGTGGGCCCGCGGGGCCCGCAAGTCTTGCGGGCTCTACGCAGCCCGCATGCCTCTCTGGAGCTGCACGTCCCCCACGCGAACTCCAGCGCCACGCGAGCCCCCATGCCTCCTCCGCGTGCAGATAGTGTCGCAGTCGGGTGACGATTTCCCAGCTCCCGGGCCCGCTGCCCGCTCGTCTGATACAATCCGACCGATGCTGGGCTGCTTGCGGCCCTTTGCGCCAGGTCATCAGCCGGGCGTAGAGAACTCCGCGGCACGCCCCAACCCGTCCGGAAGGGAAGCAAATGCAGGAGCTCGTCGCACTGATCTTCACGCCGCAGGTGCGCATGGTGCTGATTCTCATCGGCGTCGCCATCGTGATGCTCTACCTGCTCTCGATCGCCTACGTCATCAAGGACGCCCGCGCGCGTGGCTCCCAGATGTGGTGGGCTTGGGGCGTCATCGCCATCATCCCGCTCGTCGGCCTCGTCGCCTACCTCATCCTGCGCCCCACGTCGTTCGCCATCGATCGCGACGAGCAGGAGCTCGAGATCGCCCTGCGCGAGCACGAGCTGCAGCACTACGGCACCTGCCCCACGTGCGGCTCGCCCATCGACCGTGACTTCATCGTCTGCCCGATGTGTGACACGCAGGTTCGCAACGTCTGCCCCAACTGTCACCGCCCGCTCGACGCGGACTGGAAGGTCTGCCCGTACTGCCGAACTCACATCGCATAGCGGCAGCCTCTCCACCGAGCGCTGACCCGCGGAAATCGCCCCGGAACCGATGCAGGTTCTCGGGCGATTTTTGTATCGCGCCCCTAATCGCCGGCTCTGCGCATCCGGGGCGCTATTCTGTCGCCATACGTTCTCTCACGAGGAGGAAGATCGACCTATGAAGATCCTGAACAACGACGGCACGGTTGTCGAGTGCCCCGAGGGCGAGGAGACGCACGTTCTGCGCCACTCGGCTGCCCACATCATGGCGCAGGCCATCAAGAACCTCTATCCCGACGCGGACTTCGCCTACGGCCCCGCTACGGACAACGGCTTCTACTACGACGTCGACCTCGGCGACCGCAAGATCAGCGAGGAGGACCTCCCCGCCATCGAGGACGAGATGCGCAAGATCGTCAAGGCGAACCTCAAGTTCTCGACGTTCGAACTTCCCCGCGAAGAGGCCATTGCCCTCATGCAGGAGCGCGGCGAGAAGTACAAGGTCGAGCACATCGGCGACCTGCCCGAGGACGCCCGCATCACGTTCTACCAGCAGGGCGACTACATCGACATGTGCGTCGGCCCGCACATCACGTATACGAAGGCGCTCAAGGCGTTCAAGCTCACGGCCGTCTCTGGCGCCTACTGGAAGGGCGACAAGAACAACAAGATGCTCACCCGCATCAACGGCATCGCCTTTGCCAGCAAAGATGAGCTCGATGCCCACCTGCGCCTGCTCGAGGAGGCCAAGAAGCGCGACCACCGCAAGATCGGCCGCGAGATGGATCTCTTCATGCTGCGCGACGAGGCGCCTGGCTTCCCGTTCTTCCTGCCCAACGGCATGATCCTCAAGAACGCCCTGCTCGACTACTGGCGCGAGATCCATCGCAAGGCCGGTTACGTCGAGATCTCCACACCGCTCATCATGAACAAGCAGCTGTGGAAGACGTCGGGCCACTGGGACCACTACAAGGACAACATGTACTCCACGGTCATCGACGACGAGGAGTACTGCATCAAGCCGATGAACTGCCCCGGCGGCGTCCTCGTGTACGCCTCCAAGCCGCACAGCTATCGCGAGCTGCCCATTCGTGCCGGTGAGCTCGGTCTCGTGCACCGTCACGAGCTGCGTGGCGCTCTGCACGGCCTGTTCCGCGTGCGCTGCTTCACGCAGGACGATGCCCACCTGTTCGTCCGTCCTGACCAGCTGACCGACGAGATCATCGGCGTTGTGAACCTCATCGACTCCGTGTACCAGAAGTTCGGCTTCAAGTACCACGTCGAGCTCTCGACGCGCCCCGAGGACTCCATGGGCTCCGACGAGGACTGGGCTGCCGCTGAGGACGGTCTGCGCACGGCTCTCGCCAAGCTGGGCATGGACTATGCGGTCAACGAGGGCGACGGCGCGTTCTATGGCCCCAAGATCGACTTCCACCTCGAGGACTCGCTCGGCCGCACATGGCAGTGCGGCACGGTGCAGCTCGACTTCCAGATGCCGCTGAACTTCGACCTGGAGTACACGGACGCCGACGGATCGAAGAAGCGTCCTATCATGCTGCACCGCGTATGCTACGGCTCCATCGAGCGCTTCATCGGCATCCTCACGGAGCACTACGCCGGCAAGTTCCCGACGTGGCTGGCCCCGGTGCAGGTCAAGGTCCTGCCTGTCTCCGAGAAGACCATGGACTACGCCCGCGACGTCACGGCCAAGCTCGAGGCTGCCGGCGTGCGCGC
Source organism: Coriobacteriia bacterium (assembly GCA_018368455.1). Lineage (NCBI taxonomy): Bacteria > Bacillati > Actinomycetota > Coriobacteriia > Coriobacteriia bacterium. The sequence goes on along the minus strand of JAGZEG010000026.1, from coordinate 3,963 downwards.
CGTGCTCGATGAGCGCGACGAGAAGATCGGCTACAAGATCCGCGACGCCCGTGCCACCGATCGCGTGCCCTACATGCTCATCCTGGGCGAGAAGGAGGCCACGGACGGCACGATCTCGGTGCGCGACCGCTCCAACGAGACGGTGACGCGCGAGCTTGATGAGTTCATCGCCAGCATCACGGCCGAGATTGCCGAGCGCTCTAACCTGCAAGCAGACCTCGGCATGACGTCCGCCTCCAGCGAGGCCGCCGAGAAGTAAGGAACTGCTTCCTCGGTGACGTCCGTCCCGCTGAAGCGCCTGCGAGAAAACGAAGGCCTCCCTACCGGATGAGCTTGTCCGGTGGGGAGGCCTTTTGCATGCGGTCCGCGCTCTTCGCGCATGAGGGGGCGCCTTCGTGTGCGAACGCAGCGAGACGGGAGGCCGCCTGCGCCCTGCGCTGCCCGCACATGGGACGCATCACAGCCAAAAAAGGCGCCATCGGCGTCGAAGGAGACGGCCGATGGCGCTTTGGGATGGTGCGATCTCGAAGGCGAAAGTTACGCCTCAACCGGTGCCGAGGCGGCCGCGAGCGCGATGCTAGCGGCGTAGGCGCCCGTGCCGGAGAGCGTCGCGCTCGTCACGGCGTCAACGGTCACGCTCACGAGCTCGCCGGCCTGCTTGCCGATCGTGTACGCCTCGATGGCGCTGATGGAGTCGTCCCAGCTCTTCGTGGCCTGGGCCTTGGCCATGAGCCCGCTATAGTAGTCGTTGTTGATCTCCTTGGACAGTAGCATCTTGCCCGTGGGGATGCTCTCGCCAAAGCCGGCATCGCTGTTCGGCACGCCCGTCATGCCGTCGGCGGCGTCCATGTACTGGAACTCGTCGACGAGTGCCGCGCAGATCGTGCCGTCCTCCTGAACGAGCGCCAGCGCGTTTGCGAAGGAGGCGTCAACGCGGCCTGTGTTCTTGCGGCCGAGCGTCAGCGACTCAGGAGCGCCGTTGTAGGCGCCCTTGCACTCGATCTGCAGGGGGTCGTCCTTGCTGCGCACGGTCTCGGCGACGGCCTTGAGGTAGCCGAACGTGTCGACGAGCGTCGCGCCGCTCACGGTGTCGATGCCGATGGTGCCGTCGATGCCCTGCTGGGCGATGTCGGCGATCTCCTCAATGGTCTTGCCGACGGCGAACTGCTCGATGGCCTTGATGGACGTCAGCCACGGCTGCGTCGAGCCGCCGGCCTCGGCCATGTGGGCGCTGTAGAACGCGTTGTTGTCGCGCTTAGAGGCGAGCACCTTGCCCTCGGGGAAGTTCTCGCCGAAGCTGCCCTTGGAGCTCGGCACGCCGATGACGCCCTCGCCGGCGTCGAGGAACTGGTACTCGTCGATGTTGACGGCACGCACGACGTAGTCAGACGTCACGGCAACGCCAACCTGTGCGAACGCCTTGTCGCCGTGCGCAGCGGCATAGTTACGGAACAGGAAGATGCTCGCGCCGGAGACGGCGTCGGCGTCGGCGTCGGCGGGCGTGTCGGCTGCAGCGGAAGCCTCGGTGGCCTCAGCCTGCGTGAGGGCGAGGCTGCCCAGGCCGAGGGAAGCGGCGAAGGCGACGGCGCTGGAGACGAACGTGCGGCGGTTGATGGCCTGATCCATGGGGGGGGATTCCTCCTCTTGTGTACGAGCGGCCCTTTGACCGGTCGTATGGGCGTGATGCGGCAGGGCGTAGGGTTGCGTCCGTGCCGCTGCCTTACGACTCCACATGCTATGGCGGCGCCGCGCATCGACAAATGCCGGGATCGGACGTGCCAGCCCTTGCGGGACCCGCTCAAAAAGGTGCACCAGAAAACGGGGCCATGCCTGATTTCGATGAGAGGCGGCTTCCCGTGCGTTTCATGAACGACTGCAGAGAAACCGCAGCTAGGACGTCTATGACTGGAATTGGTGAGACGGTGTCGTACCTCGCTGTTTTCCGATGGCTGTATCGTAGGGCCTGATAGGGAAGCGCAGTGCGCCCATTTGCGAGGAGGAGCGTGCGTGAGGAAGAGCGACGACGTGTCCGGAAACGATGGTGGGCCTTCGCGGGTGCGAAAGGCGCCAAGACGATGGGTCGAGCCTGTTCTGCTCTTTATCGGCCTCGCGTTTCTTTCCTCGACGCTGCCAGTGTTTCCGCCAACATACTGGGCGTACGTCAGCATCACGACCCTGTTCGAGGGCACGCGCTTCATCACGGCGGCAAGCCTGAGCACGATGGTGTGCGCCATCTTGCTTGCCATCGTCATCCTCGTTCGGCCGCGCACGCCCACCCCTCGGTTCAGCACCGTCGCGGCGTGCGGGCTGCTTTACTTCGCGGGGCTCGTCCTCGTCCTTTCCGTCGGCTCTGTCATAGGGCGCGATGTTCCCGTCGCTTCCATCTGTTTGGGTGTCGTCTTTGGCGTGGGCACGTTTGCTTTGCTTGCGGCATGGATGCGAGCTCTGCGGTGCGACACTATCGAGAATATGAGCTACCGTGCCATCGCCCTTGCCATTCCCGCGTTCGTGCTCGCGGCGCTCGGGCTGCACTTTGCTGTGTATGTGCTACCCGATATGGCGCGCATCCCGCTTCTCTGCGTGTTCGCTCTCGGGGCTGGCCTTGCGCCGGTGGCCATCGTTGGACGCAGCGAGCTGCTCATGCGCGAGGGGGATTGCGGTGACGTGGGGGATGTACGGGATGTTCCCGTGGACGATCGTACGTGGCTCGACCTCATCACGCCCGACAAGGACGAAGCCGACATGCGCGAAAGCGAGCGGGAGCGTGCCGGCATGCTCGGCGGCCTCTCGCACCGCGCGGCGTTCTATGTGGGTGCGCCCATCACGATATTCGTCATGTACTTCGCGTCGTCCTATGCGCTACAGACGCAGAGTTTCCCTACGCACTTTGGCGATATCTGGGCGGCCGTCGCATGCATGCTCACGATGGTGCCGTGCATCGCGCGCAACGGTGCGTCCGTCGTCGCGTTCTCGTTTCGCGTGTTTCTGCCGCTGCTGGGCGTCGCATTCCTCGGCGTTACGACGCTCATGCCTGACGACCTCGAGCTGGTGTCGGCGTCTGCCTGTTCGCTCGTGCTGAGCTTTGCGTGCGGCTTCATGCTGCTAGGCCTGCTGATCTACCTCGTGTCGCGCCGCATGCGGCAATTCATGCTGCCTCTGACGTGCCTGCTCTCCTTCATGGAGGCAGCGCTGATGATGATGCCCTACTACAAGGTGCACCTCCTGTCGCTGGGAAGCTACATCCCGACGTTTCTTATCTGCGTGCTTGTGGCGTCGCTTGGCTTCTTTACGTTTTCGCCGTCGCTGTACGGTTGGCGCGAGTTGTTCAGCTATGCGCAGGCCGCGCCGGCTCCGTCGGCCATGGGCGAGCGTGTGCGCGTGTGCGACGACGTGGCACGGCGCTATGGGCTCTCTCCGCGCGAGACGGAAATCCTCCAGTACCTGGGGCGCGGCTATGGCCCGAGCTACTTGGCGACGATACTGCCCATCAAGGAGAACACGATCCGCAGCCACGTGCGCAACATCTATAGCAAGCTTGAAGTTCGTTCGCGTGGCGAGCTGCTCGAGCTTATCGACGAAGCGGGGCAGGCGGGAGCCGAGCATGCTTAGTGGGCGCTGATCGACTCGCGAATCTGGCGTTCCTGGTACGAACACCGCAGAAGTGCGCGTCTCTGGGGGTTTCGCACGAATCTTGTAGAAGTCCGCAGCTATGGGGTGGCGAACGTCGCCGTCTTGATGTGCGGTACGCAAAAAGGGAGGCACCCCGAAGGATGCCTCCCCGATGCAGTGCGTATCGCGTAGCGATGCCGCGATCTGGCTGCTCCCGAAGGGGAGAACTTACGCCAGGGCCTCCTCGACGGCGGCGAAGATGGCCTTGGAGGTCACCGTGGCGCCGGAGATGGCGTCGACGCCCTCCACGCCGTTGGCCTCGACGATCTTGGCCGGGAGCTGCTCGATGGCCTT
>JAGZEG010000025.1 GCA_018368455.1 Coriobacteriia bacterium | reverse complement strand
GAGCACGAGCACGAGCACGAGCACGAGCACGAGCACGAGCACGAGCACGAGCACGAGCACGAGCACGAGCACGAGCACGAGCACGAGCACGAGCACGAGAGCATCGCAGGCCGCGACGGGTGCGGGCGTGACAATGGCGTCCCCGAGCGCGATCCCATCGAATCCGCAGGGCACGCGCACGACGCTCACGACCACCATGCGCACGAGCACGCCCATGGCGGACACTCGCACGTGCACCGCTCGCTCGCCGACGTGCTCGCCATCCTCGACGCCGCGCAGCTCACGCCCGGCGCCCGAGCCATCGCCGGCCGCATATTCGACGTGCTCGCCGCCGCCGAGGCACGCGCCCACGGCGCAACGCCCGAAACCGTCCACTTCCACGAGGTCGGCGCCGTCGACTCCATCGTCGACATCTGCAGCGCCGCTGTCTGCCTCGATGACCTCGGCATTCACGACGTCATCGTCCCCGAACTCTCGGAAGGCACCGGCACGATCCGATGCGCGCACGGCATCATGCCCGTCCCCGTGCCCGCCGTCGTCAACATCGCCAGCGCCGCCGGCATCGCGCTGCGCACGACGCCCGTACGCGGCGAGCTCGTGACGCCCACGGGTGCCGCCATCGTCGCTGCCACCCGCACGTCCGATCAGCTGCCCGAGCGCTACGCCATCCGGGCCGTGGGCCTCGGCGCCGGCAAGCGCAACTACGAGGGATGCGCCGGCGTGCTGCGCGCCATGCTCATCGAGCCACTCTGCGACGGAGCCCCCTCGAGTCAGCACGGCTCCGTGCGCGAGACGACAGGTAACCCGTTTGCGGCAGCGCCCGTCGTCAAGCTCGAGACGGATTTGGACGACGTGACGGGAGAGGCGCTGGGCTTCGTCGTCGAGCAGCTCATGGCCGCCGGCGCGCGCGACGCCCACGTTGTGCCGACCATCATGAAGAAGGGGCGTCCCGGCTGCCAGCTGCAGGTCATCTGCGACGAGGCCGACGTAGCCCGTCTCGAGGGCCTTATATTCGCGCACACGACGACTATCGGCATCCGACGCATGCGCATGGAGCGCGACCGTCTGCCGCGCGAAGCCGTCGAGGCGGTCACGACGTACGGGCCCATCGCCGGCAAACGCGTGGCACTGCCCGACGGCGCGACGCGTACCTACCCCGAGCACGACAGCGTCGTGGCCGCGTGCAAGCGCACGGGAGCGGGCTACCAGGACGTCGTGCGCGCCTTCCTCGCCGTCTGCGGGGCGCCCGCCGAATAGCGGCGACGCCCAGCGGCACTCACGGCCTCGCGCTCGACGTAATTGGGGGCGCCATGGGCCCAGCGTGCGAAGAACGCCCGTAAGTGTACGTTTCTTGGCAGGCCGGTGCACAAAACGACCGTTAAGTGCAGGTTTCTTGGGACGTCAGCACTGCACCCCCAGATGCATGCCCACCTGGACAGGCATTCAACCTGCGGGTTTTACAAACAACCTCGGGGAAGACGGCCCCGCAAAGCGGAAAATCACCCATCCCGGTCGGAAGAAACATGCACTTGACGGTCGTTTTGCACATGTGCGATCCAAGAATCGTGCACTAGAGCTCGTTTTGTGCACCCGAGCTCGTCTCGGCGTCACAACAGTCGCAGAGGCGGCCCCGGCCACCGAAATCCCCGGGCGCAAGGAGATGGCCCGCCCAAAAGCGGAGCGCACAGGACCCGCAGCGCGTTAATCCGCGTCGACGAAGCCCTCGTCCACGAGTAGGTTTCCGCCGTCTGCCGCCTCGGTCGCCAGCTGATCGCAGCGCTCGTTCTCCGGGTGCCCCGCATGACCCTTCACCCAGGTAAAGCTCACGTCGTGGGGCTCCTTGGCCGCCAGCATGCGCTTCCACAGGTCGACGTTCTTGACAGGCTGCTTTGCCGCCGTCTTCCATCCGCGACGCACCCAGCCATCGACCCAGCGCTGCTTGAACGCGTTGACGACGTATTGCGAGTCGGAGATGACCTCCACCTTGCACGGCCGACGCAGCGTCTCGAGCGCCACGATGACAGCGAGCAGCTCCATGCGGTTGTTCGTCGTGCGCTGATAGCCCTTCGAGAGCTCGAGCACGTGGAGCTTGCCCTTTGAGTCGACATAGTGCAGCACGGCGCCGTAGCCGCCCCGCCCGGGGTTGCCACGCGCGGAGCCGTCCGTGTAGATCGTGACGTTCATCATGGGGCTGGCGCCTCCCGGCCTCGCAGGTTATGCGCTCGCTGCGCAGAACCTGCCACTCTAGCAAAAGGCGCGCGCCCCGCAACGGAGGCGCATGCCTTCTCAGAGGAAGCGCACGGGCAGCCTAGACGCGAATGACGCGATACCCGGCGTCGGAGACGGCCGCCTCGAGACGCGCGTCGTCGATGGGCTGCTTAGACAGGACGTTCGCCGTGCGCGACACTAGGTCGACGCGAGCCCACGTCCCCTCGATGGCGTTCAGGGCGTTTTGCACGTTCTCGGCACACCCTGCGCAGCTCATGCCGCCGATGGACAGCACCTCGTGGTAGGGATAGTGGGTCATGTCCTTGTCCGCAACCTTCACGGCCTTGACCTTCTTGCGAGGTATGTCGCAGCTGCCCGATCCCCCGCAACAGTCGTCCTTGCCCACAAACGTACGGATAGCATGGCGTCCCGCAAGCACAACGAGTACCAGAAGGATCGCCAGCACAACCCATGTTTGCCAGTTCATGATCGCTCGACCTTTCCATCCGAACATGCCACCGGGACCACTTAAAGTTAGCCTCAATATACCTCCTAAAAAGATGGGAAGTGATAGGGGGAGCTAACTTACCGTCAGAACTTCAAGGACGGGCCCGCGCATAAGGAGACTCGTGTTTCTCGTCTTCTCATGGGCGTGACGTCCGATGGCCGCTCCCGCGCAGACGGCGCGTCGCACGTCCTGCTACCATGGCCGCTAGACTTTGCCGCGTGAAAGGACGTTTCCCATGGCCCTCAACTACAACCTCGCCCGCTTCGAGCGCGCCTGCGGGCGCGTCGACCAGCTGCCCGCCTCGACGGTGCCCGAGGTGGCCTTTGCGGGACGCTCGAACGTCGGCAAGTCCTCGCTGCTCAACAAGCTGCTCAACCGCAAATCGCTCGCCAAGGTGTCGCAGACGCCCGGCAAGACGGCGACGATCAACTTCTATGAGGTCGACAAGATCCGCTTCGTCGACCTGCCGGGATACGGCTACGCACAGGTGTCCAAGTCCGAGCGCCAGCGTTGGTCCGGCCTCATCGACGGCTACTTCAACCAGCAGCGCCGCTTTGCACTCGTCGCGGCGCTCGCGGACATCCGCCACCCCGCCCAGCAGCTCGACATCGCGATGGTGCGCTTCCTCACGGCCATGGAGCTGCCGTTCTGCGTCGTGCTCACCAAGGCCGACAAGCTGGGGCCCCAGGCGCAGCAGCGCCAGGAGCAGGTGCTCCGCGAGGGCCTCGGCCTGCCCGAGGACGTGCAGACGATCGTGACGTCGTCCGAGAAGGGCTGGGGCATCTCCAGGCTGCGCAGCTACCTCGAGGCCTGCTGCCGCGAAGCGTAAGGAGCCCCGGGGCGCCCGGAGCGCAGGGCGGTCCTAAACGAGCAGGAACACCGCGACGACAAACGCCACCGTGACAACGAGGAAGCCGATGAGTAGGGCCCACGCGGCGGGGCGCCCGAAGTTCACCGTCCATCCCACGCCGAAGCGCTCGGGCACGAATAGGCTCTCGTCATCGCGGTTCACATAGAGGAGGCCGAGCTTCCAGTAGCGGTCCTCGTCGCACGACATCTCGGAGTCCTCGCTAGACATTCTGCTCAAAACGCGCGCGCCGCTCTGACCGTAGATGATAGCCACAACGATCAGCGGCACTAAAACGGGCACGAGGGCAACCATCATGATGATCCCCGCTTGTCCCAGCGTGATAACGCCGGCGCTTGACAACGGAAACGCAAGCAGCATCGCGTTGATCACGACGGATGTCTCCACGAGGCACCAGCCCATCGCACGCGCGAACAGTGCGTAGGAGAGCGCCGAGCTCAGGGGGCGACGCGGGTCGACCGGCCGGCGCGACCGAGAGATCAGCCAGTGCGACACGACGATGGCACCCCAGATGAACAGCTGTGTGAGTACGGGAAACAGGACGATGCCCGGGCCCTTATCCGCCCAGTCGTTGACGTTTCCCTCCAGGTCGGCGTGCATCGGCACACGATCGGGGATGTCATCCCACAGCACGGCCATCAAGATGAGCCCGAGCACGACAGGCACGAGTCCGAGCAGCTGCCAGGCGAGCGGAACAGGGGCAGGCAGATCGCCCTCGGCGAGAATGGCTGCGCTCAGCTCGGAAGACGGCGCCCAGCCCTCCTCCTGCTTTATGCGGCGCACGCGCGATCGGCACCAGAGCATGAGCGCAAACGGCGCGACGACAAGCACGACGAGAGCCGCAGTCCACGCGACCATAAACGCAGGCTCGCCGCCCAGGGCAAAGCCGGCGAACGAGGCGGCGGCACCCACGAGCGTCGTCAACACCACAGCGAGCGTGTAGACGCACTTCATGCGGGCAATACGCGGGTCGGTATGAGCGCAGGGAGGGACCGTGACTGCGAAGCACTCCTGTCGCGGCATGAGCCACGGCGTCGCAGCGAGCAACGCGCCCACAAGCACGTTCACGAGCGTTAGAACAAGGGCCGTGACCATGTCAGTTCGCCTCCCCTTTCGCGGCCTGCTCCGTGACGCGTCGGGCCTCTGCGACCTCGGCAGCACCCCAGACGAGCTCGGCCTGATCCACAGCCGCGTCGAGAAACGTCTGCGCCGAGCCCCCGCGCGCCTTGAGGGCCGCCGCAAGCTGGGCAAGTGCCTCGACCATGCGCTCGTCCTGCTCGTCGGCCGCACGCCGCGTGCGCTGCTGAGCCGGATCCGCCACGCAGGCACCCGCCCTGCCGCGCATAAGGAGGTAGCCCTCGTCGCGCAGCACGGCATAGGACTTGTTCACCGTGTGTAGGTTGATGCCCAGGTCGCTCGCAAGCCGGCGCACAGACGGCAGGCTGTCTCCCGGCTGGAGCTCTCCCGACGTGATGGCGGCGATGATCTGCGCGCGAAGTTGCAGATAGATGGGCTCGCGTGCCCTCTGGTCTATCGTGATGACCACCGCTTGCCCCTTTTCTCCCGAGGTAGTCTCGCAATGACGCACGGCATCTCTTCAGTCCATTGTAGCGTAGGCTTCCCATTTGTTATAGATTCGCTATAACACCTGTTCTATTGTCTATGAGACGGCTGGGTGTTTAACTCTCCCGTTGTTCATATTGTGGAGCAGGGCGATAGAAATTGTAATGTGACCTTCACTCATTGACATTCTTATGCAACAAGGGCGTTATAATGCATCCCAACGAGGAACGTATCATTTTGGAAGGGTCATCCTATGGCTTACGAGATTCCCAGCACCTGCCCCGCCTGCGGTCACGAGATGCACGCCAGCACGCTGTTCTGCCCCGATTGCAACACGACGGTGACCGGCGACTTCACACTCGGCCGCTTCTCGCACCTCGCTCCCGAGCAGCTCGCGTTCCTTGAGGTCTTCCTCAAGTGCCGCGGCAACCTCAAGGACGTGGGTACGCGTCTGGGCATGTCCTACCCCACGACGCGCAGCCGCCTCGACGCCCTGCTCGAGGTGCTCGGCTATGCGGACGACGCCGAGGACACCACCGCTGCCGAGGAGGCCATCCCCCCGGCGCGCCGTGGCCGCAAGCCCTCCAAGGCCAAGACCGAGGCATAGGATCGTCTCACGAGACCCAGGTCGGCCCGCACGCGTCAACGACGCCATCGAGTGCGGGCTGACCCGGGTCTTTTTTTGGCTAGTTGAGGGTTTTGCCCCTCGTTTCCGCAGGTAAGTTGAGAGTTTTGTCACCCGCGCCTCACTTAGAGAACGCGATCAGCCCGCATTCGGCGCGCCTCGCATGCGCGGGCTGCGCGGCGAGCGGCAATCTGCCCCTCCGACATGACGCGCGTGCCCGAGACGAGGCCATTGAGCATGACGAACGGCACGCGGAACGCCGACAGCACGCCGCGCACGAGCAGCGACAGCAGCCACGCCATGAAGTACAGCGCCACGAGGTAGCCGGCGAGAAAGCCCGCCTCCGCGCCGTCGGATCCGCTCAGCAGCAGGGCGACGGAATGGCGCCCAAACCACAGCGGCACGAGCGTCAGCACCCACACGAGCAGGGCATAGCGCAGGGCGATGCGCCACCACGCGGCCGGACTGCCGTCGGGGCGCACGACCCGCAGGCGCACAAGCAGGTGGCCCGGCGTGCGGCCGCGCGTCAAGAGCGGGACGATTATGAAGACAAACCCGGTAGCCAGGGCAGCCGCGAGAAACGAGACCTTCGCTGTGCCGGCCGTGGGGCGCAGCATGTGACCGATCCAGGCGGCGCCCAGCGTGAGGGCCAGGGAGAGCGCCGCGTCGACGCTGAACCCCACGAGCCGATGCGTGGCAGACGTGAACGCCCGCGCATCGCGGCGTGCCTCGACGTTGACGTCGTCCATGTCGGGTAGCAAGCGTCTCGCAGGCAGGTAACACCAGAACCCCAGCAGGGCGCCAGCCGTGTTCGTGATGAGGTCGTTGACGTCGAACTGCCGATAGGGGTGGTCGTAGATGCCGTACAGCCCCGAGATCTGCGTCACCTCGAAGAACAGCGACAGTGCAAAGCCAGCGAGCGTCGCTTGCCACCAGCGTGCCTTGCACACGAGACCCGCGAAGAACCCCAGCGGCACCGTCAACGCCACGTTGAACAGTACCGTGTAGACAGCCGGCTTGCGCAGCGCTGCAAGCCATGTCTGAGGGTCGCTCAGGTTGATGCCCGCGCTCGCCACCATGCTGCGCACGAAGCCGAACGGCACGAGGTAGGGCACGCGCCCGTAGTCGGCGTGGCGGTCGGCCGGCAGCGGCAGGATGACCATGTAGTAGGCACAGATGAGGTAGAACACGAACAGGTAGACGCACAGAGACTTCCACGCCGGCACGCGGCCGTAACGACGGTACTGGTAGATGAGATACGGTAGCGTGACGACGGCCGCCACGAGTGGAAACGTCATCATCGCCAGCAAAACGTTGTGGATATAGACGTGCATGGGCGAGGCGGCTCCTCCCGCAGACGACGCAAGCCGAACAGGTCATGCGAACCAATCCCAAGCGGGCTCAGGTCAGCGTCACCCTCATTGTCCCCACAGAGACCTCGCGCAGGGCAATCTGGACGCATCCTCCACGAGCGATGCGGCCCACGTGAGCTAGAGTGTGCGAAAACGCTACGAAAGAGATAGGGATGCCGTCTGCCATGCCCACCACCACGCCCAAAGTCAAGCCCGACGCCCCGCAAGACCCCTCCCCGACCCCCGCCGCACCCGCGCGCAACCGCCTCGAGCGCTGGCTCGAGAAGGGCTCGCACGTGCGTCAGCATCGCGGCGGCCTCGACATCCTGCGCTACATCGGCCCGAGCCTGCTCGTCACCGTCGGCTTCATCGACCCGGGCAACTGGGCCTCGAACATGGCGGCCGGCTCGACGTTTGGCTACGCGTTGCTGTGGATGGTCACGTTGTCTACGATCATGCTCATCGTGTTGCAGCACAACGCCGCACATCTGGGCATCGTCACCGGCAAGTGCCTCGCGGAAGCCACGACGTCCTACCTGCCGCGCTGGCTGTCGCGCATCGCGCTCACGACCGGCCTGTTCGCCGTCGTCGCCACCGCGCTCGCTGAGATCCTCGGCGGGGCCATCGCGCTCAACATGCTGCTAGGCCTGCCTATCAAGATCGGAGCAGTCTTCGCGGCAGCGCTGGCGCTTACCTTGCTGCTCACGGGCTCGTACAAGAGGATCGAGCGCGTTATCATCGGCTTTGTGTCGCTCATCGGCATCTCGTTTCTCATAGAGGTGGCGCTCGTGAACGTCGACTGGCCCCAGGCAGCCGTGTCGTGGGTGAGTCCAAGCCTACCGAGCGATTCGCTGCCCATCGTCATGAGCGTGCTGGGCGCCGTCGTCATGCCGCACAACCTGTTTCTGCACTCCGAAGTCATCCAGAGCAACCCGATCGACCACTCCGACGACGCGGCCGTCTCCAAGCGCCTTCGCCTCGAGTTCGTCGATACGCTCGTGGCCATGGGCATCGGCTGGGCCATCAACTCCTCGATGATCCTGCTGGCCGCAGCGACGCTCTTTTCACGCGGCATCGTCATCAACGACCTGTCACAGGCGGCCGTGACGCTCGAGCCGGTGCTCGGGCCGGCAGCAACGTTCATATTCGCGCTGGCGCTGCTGCTGGCCGGCATCAGTTCGGCGGTGACCGTCAGCATGACGGGCGGCATCATTACGGCTGGTATCTGTGGCGAACCCTTCGACCTGAAAGACCGGCACAGCCGCTTCGGCGTCATAGGGTGCGTTCTGGTGGCGCTCGGGGTCATCTTCGTGCTGAGAGATGCGTTCACGGGCATCGTGTACTCGCAGGCGCTGCTGTCGATGCAGCTGCCGGTCACGATCGCGCTGCTCGTATATCTGACGTCGTCGCGCCGGGTCATGGGAAAGTACGCCAACGGCATAGGGCTGCGCGTGCTGCTCGGCATCATCGGCACTGTGGTAGTCGGGCTCAACGTGGCTCTCGTGGTGACGAGCATCGTGGGGTAGCCGGCGTGGGCGCCGTCTGGGATGGCCAGGCATCGGGCTACTAGGCGTTGGGGAAAGCGCCGTCCCCAACAGCTTTTTTTGGCGCTCGGGTGGGATGAATTCACAGCTTCGCCATGCCATTTTTGGCAGAAAGGGCAGGTAAGGGTACACTACCCGCAAGACAAAGCCCCCGTTCGAGGAGTCGCGCCGCATGAAACGAGCTCGACAAGCCAGCGCAGGCCGCCCCGCCATTCCCCCGCGTCGCCACCGCGCGACCGCCGTGGGGGCCCTGGCAGCCTGCGCTCTTGCCTCGACGCTGTGCCTGAGCGCCGCCATCGCAGACGAGGCGGAGCAAGCTGCGCTCGCGATACAACAGGCGAGCAGCCCCGTCACGGACGCCGTGCCCTCCGAGATCCAGCAGCGCGTCGAAGACTCGGCCGCGGCGTACAACGACGCCGTCGCCGCACGCGAGGACGTGGAGCGCAGGGTCGCCGACAACGAGGCGCGCATCGCCGAGCTCGAGGCAGCCCTCCCCGAGCTGCGGGACAAGGCGGCAGCCGCCATCAGCGCGTCCTACAAGTACCAGCTCAACGGCGGCGGTCTTCTCGAGCTCGTGCTGTATAGCGACACGTTCGAGACGTTCATCTCGACACTCACCTACCTCAATGCCGTGCAGGACTCCCACGCCGAGCAGATCAACGAGCTGCTGGCGGTGCAGGCCGAGCTCGACACCACGCGCAGCGAGCTCGACGCCGCCCTACAGCAGGCGTCCGAGGCAGAGCAGGCGGCAGCCGATGCGCTCGCTGAGGCGCAGGCCGCTCGCGAGGAGGCCATCCGACAAGCGCAGGAGGCCGCCCGTCGCGCCGCCGAGGAGGAGGCTGCCCGCCAGGCGGCGGCCGCCGCCGCTGCCGCGCAGCAGCAGGCTGTCCAGGATGCGGGGACGGGCGGTAGCACAGAGGCGGGCGGCGCGGAGGAGCCCGCCGACTCGGGCGAGCAGGTCGTCACCCCCGAGGAGGCCCCGGTCGAGACGCCCGAGGATGCAGGAGACGTCCCATCCGATGAGGGTTCTAGCGACGACGGCAGCGAGGGGTCTGTGGACTGGGGCTCGGCCGACAAGAGCGCGTTTGTGGCGCAGTGGGCCGACCGCATCGACGCCTACCTCTCGTGGTCGCCGATGGCCGGCCAGGGCGCGACCTTTGCGGCGGCGGCTTGGGACTACGGCATCGACCCTCGCTGGTCGCCTGCCATCGCCTACGTCGAGAGCTCCCTGGGCACGTACTGCTTCCTGCCGCACAACGCATGGGGTTGGGGTAGCTCGAGCTGGGGCAGCTGGGAAGAGGCCATCTATGCGCACGTGGCCGGCCTAGCGCGCGGCTACGGCCCCACGTTCGACTACGACGACGCGCTGAGCTACTGCCCGCCGACGGCGGACGAGTGGTATTCCTCCGTGCTCGGCCAGATGAGCGCCATCTAACGAAGGCCCTACTTGGGGCAGGTGTAGCGGGGCTTGCCGACGCTGGCCTTCCCATACTCGATTGCCCCGACGGGACAGCGGCAGATGCAGGCCATGCAGTGCGTGCAGTGGTCGCCCCACACCGGGTGGCCATCGACGAAGCATACATTAGACAGCGGGCACACGCGCTCGCAGCGGCCACACGACGTGCAGCCCTCCCCTGCGACGAACTTTTTCGCGTGGATGACGAGTGGGTAGAACAGGTCGTTGACGATGCCGCTTTCCAGCCGGTCAACCAGGCTCAGACGCGCCGGCGCAAACGCCTTCCCGCTGGCAATGGTCTCGATGGCTCGATCGATAGCCGGCTCGGCCGCCTCGATGATGCGCCGCGCCTCGTCGGGCTCCGGGGCGTTGAACAGCGCGATGTAGTTCTCTGGCATGACGACGGGGATCGTCCCCTTGTGGGTCATGCCTTTCTCGGTGCACAGGCGCGCCGCATAACACCCCGCGTTGCCAATGCCGCCCCCGCAGGTCAGCACAAACGTGACGTCACGGCTCCCCGTAAGCTCCGTGTGGCGCAGCCAGTCAGCGAGAAAGCGCGGCAGGCGCCACGCGTACGTCGGGGCAACGACGACCCACGGGCGATCCGAGCCCAGCGGCGTGTAGTCGTGGTCGCGCAGCCGCTCGAACAGGTCGAGCGCCTCGTCGCCCAGCCCCTGCGCGATGCGCCGTGCCACGTAGGCGCTGTTTCCCGTCCCCGAGAAATAGATGATCATCGAAATGCCTTCCCCGCCTCGGCTGCAGGCAAGCAGCCCCCTACCTACAGGATACCAGCGAGCTCGAGGGCAGTCTTTGCGAACAGAAGCACGAGCACGACGGCGATGATGGGCCGCACGATGCGCGTGCCGTCTTTCAGCACGCGGCCCGCCCCCAGGTAGTGGCCGGCGATGCCGAACACGCCAGCGATGAGGCCGAGCGCCCACCACACCTGCCCAGCCAGAGCAAACGTCACGAGCGCCGCGATGTTGCTCGCCAGGTTGGCGGCCTTCGTCTGGCCCGACGCATCGCGCACGCCCAGCTGGGCCACGCCTGAGAACAGCAGCAGGAGAAACGTCCCCGTGCCCGGCCCGTAAAAGCCGTCGTAGATGCCGCACGCCAGGGCGCACGCCCCCATGAGCAGCGTTCGCCTGCCGCGCGCCATAGGGGTCGTCTCGCTGCGCAGGCTCTTGCGGCGCAGGACGAACACCGCCACGATGGGCAGCGCGAGCATGAGCACGAAGCGAAACGCCGTCTCGGGCACGAGCAGGGCGAGCCGCGCGCCTACGGGGCTTCCAAGCAGCGCGCACGCCACGACGGGCAGCGCCAGCCGTGCGTCGATGTAGCCGCCCCGAGCCAGGCGCGCCGTCGAGACGCACGTACCCACGGCGCTCGACAGCTTGTTCGTGGCCAGGGCGATGTGCGGGGGAAGACCCGCCATCAGGTAGGCCGGCAGCGTGATGATGCCGCCTCCGCCAGCGATGGCGTCGACGAAGCCGCCGAGGAACACGAGCGGGCAGACGATGAGCAGCGTGAGCAAGTCGGGCATGGCGGCGGGCATCCTTTACGCGAGCGGGAAAGTAGAGCGGCGCGTCTCGTGCCCGAGCACAAAGAGCTCGCGGCGCGCCGGCGGCATGGTACCACGCACGGGGCGGCATCCCCTTAGCGCCGGGAAAGAGAACCGCACTCGCCGGATGATCAGCCATCCCGTCGAGCGCGGTTCGGCGCGTGCGGTGCCGATGCCGATTGCCTCGTCGAGCTCAAGGCCATCCCGATAAGTGCGCCCTTGCGGCGCGGCGTGACGTGCGCCTAGCCCCGCTTCCTGGCAGAGCCCCACCGCAGCAGCAGCGCCGAGTTAATAATGACGGCCACCGATCCAGCGTTGTGCACGAGCGCACCGACAACGGGGTTGAGGATGCCGGTGATGGCCAGCGCAATCGCCACGAAGTTCAGCGTCATCGAGAACGTGAGGTTGAGCTTGATCGTCGTCATCATGCGCCTCGAAAGCGCGAGGAGGTGCGGCAGCTCGCGCACATCGTCACTGACGAGCGCGATGTCGGCGGCATCCACGGCAATGTCGCTGCCGATGCCGCCCATCGCTATGCCGACATGGGCCCGCTTGAGCGCCGGGGCATCGTTGACGCCGTCGCCCACCATGCACACGGGCCTGCCAGCCTGTTGCTCGGCGTCGATCCAGGCGAGCTTGTCCTCCGGACGGCACGAGGCGCGATGATCGCGGATGCCCAGGCTCCGTGCGACGGCCGCGGCGGCCGACTCATTGTCTCCGGTCAGCAGCACCGGCTCGACGCCCGTGGCCTGGATTGCCGCGATGGTGGCTTGTGCGTCGGCTCGCGGCGTGTCCGCCAGCGCAATGAGGCCGAAGCGAGGCGCGATATCTGGGAGAACAGAAACGCCCGCAGGCAAGCAGGCCACGTACGTAACCGTGCAGCCCTCGTCGAGATGGCGCTGCGCGATGCGCAGCAGCTCGTCCGGCAGCTCGAGGCCGCGCTCGACCATGAGCTCGCGATTGCCGGCGATGACGCGGAGGCTAGCCGTTGAGTTGGTCGCGCGATGGGGTGCGGCACCCGCAGGGTCGGGCAAAACGCCCGTCGCGGATCCCCCGAGTGTCGTACCGCCCCCAACCGACAGCGCGCACGTGGCCTCGACGCCGCGACCCGGCAGCATCAAAAAGCTCTCCGGCTCGGCAACACGGCGGACAGGAGCGTCATCTGAACCGGTGCCGGCAGACGCCCGCCAACCGGCGACGATAGCCTTGCCCAGTGGGTGCTCGCTGCGCAGCTCAGCCGAGGCAGCGAGCGCATAGAGCGTTGCGGCGGCATCAGGCCCGTCCACACCCGCAGGGGCGACGACCTCGACGGAGACGACGCGCGGCGTGCCGTACGTCAGCGTGCCCGTCTTATCGAACGCAACCCGGCTCACGGCCGCGAGACGCTCGAGGGCATCGCCCTCACGCACGAGAAAGCCGTGTTTTGTGGCATTGCCGATTGCCGCCATGATAGCCGTGGGCGTGGCGAGCACGAGGGCGCAGGGGCAGAACACGACGAGAATCGTCACGGCGCGCAGGATCTCGCCGGTCACGGCCCACGTGATGAGCGCCGCGCTTATCGCGATGATGACAATCCACACGGCCCAGCGATCGGCAAGGCTCACGATCTTCGCCTTGCCGGCATCGGCTGACTGCACGAGACGGATCATGCGCTGAAGAGACGAATCCTCGCCCACCTTGACGGCGCGCATATCAAAGCTGCCAAAGCAGTTGAGCGTACCAGAGGGCACCTCTTCGCCCGGCCCCTTGTCTACCGGCAGGGACTCGCCGGTCATGACAGACCGGTCGACAGAGGTCTCGCCTGCGACGATGACGCCGTCAACCGGCACCGTCTCGCCGGGGTTCACTCGCAGAATGTCACCAACGCGCACATCCTCCGCGGGGACGACTTCCTCACGTCGGTCGGCAGAGCCCGATAATCCCGCGAGCGCTGCGCGCAGGGCCCCCGCGACGTCGGTAGCCCCTTCAACCTGTGCCTCTTCCACGGCGCTCGCGACGGCGTCCGCCAAGGGCTCGCCGGAACAGCTGATGCGCCGGGCCGTGCGGGGCGTCAGGTGCACGAGTCGCTCGATGCCCGCGCGGGCCCGAGCGACCGTCAGCTCCTCGAGCAAGCCACCGAGCTGCATGATGAGCGCGACCTCGCCGGCAGCAAACGTCTCACCAATCGCAACGCTTGCGATGAGAGCGATGGCGACGAGCACATCAGCCGTGATATCGAACTCTGTGACGAGTCCGATGAGCGCCTCGCAGATGATGGGAACGCCGCACAGGACTATGGCGATCCAGGCGGGATCAAACGGGAGCGCTGCACGCAACGCCGGCGGGGCAAACAGGCTCAACAGCAATGACAGGCCCGAGATGACGAGCAGCCAGATATCCTTCTTCGTGCCGCCCAGGCTCAGCAGATCTTCAAGCCTGTGCATGACATCGTCTATGCGCCCTTTTACACCGCCCACGCCTCGCGCCCCTTTCACATGGTCCATCTGTTCCATTTGGGGCGGGCCTAATGCACGAGAAGCATCTATGCCCATACCCCCATAGGTATTGCTATAGGATAGATATACCTATGGGGGTATGGGTGTCAAGATTAAAAGTTAACCCATGTTGGCGAAACGCTCGACGGCCTTCGTGAAGTCGGCAATCGTCTTGTCGGGATCGCCGTGCTCGATGCCGTCGCGCACACAGTGCTGGATATGGCCCTCAAGGACGACTTGGCCCACGCGATGCAGCGCGCTTTTGGCGGCGTTGATCTGCGCGAGAATGTCCTCGCACGGCACGTCTTCGTCGATCATGCGGTCGATAGCCTGAACCTGGCCGGCGATCTTCTTGAGCCGACGGTGCAGGTTGTCGGCGTCCATGCACTGCTTCATCGCACATCTCCGTTCGCGGCATCGTCCGGGTCGCACGGCTCGCCGCAGCTGGCAACGATGCCGCCCCCCAGGCAGGTCAAACCCTCGTAGAGTACCACCGACTGGCCTGGCGCGACCGTGCGGCGCGGCTGCGGAAAACGCACGGTGACGCACGGCGCGGAGGATCCCTCGCCATTGGCCTCACCCTGACGCTCAGCCTCAACGTGAATCTCTGCGTCCATCAGCTCGCCCGTATGACGACATCTCACCTGGTACGCACCGTCGGCAGGCGGCTCGTTGACCCAGCAAACGTCCGTGAGCCGCAGCTCGCGACACCACAGGCCTGGACAGCGTGGATCGTCCGTCACCGTGACGACATTCGAGCTCGCGTCGACGCTCACGACGTAGCGCGCCGGGCCGCCGCCGAGGTCGAGCCCCTTGCGCTGGCCCACCGTGTAGAGGAAAGCGCCCTCGTGGCGGCCCAGGACGCGGCCACTCCCCCACTCGACGATGTCGCCGGGGCACCGATCCAGGTAGTCGAGCAGGAAGGGCCGCAGGCCGACAGGGCCCACGAAGCAGATACCCTGCGAGTCGGGCTTGGCAGCCGTCACGAGACCACGCTCGGCAGCCAGGGTGCGGACCTGCGCCTTCGTGGGGATGTCCCCGATGGGGAACAGCGTGCGGGCGAGCGTTGTGCCATCGACGCGCCAGAGAAAGTACGTCTGGTCCTTGTGCTCGTCAGCCGCGCGCACGAGGGAGGCGCGACCGGCATCGGCCAGCGGGGCCGTCCTCGCGTAGTGGCCCGTCGCCACGTAGTCGGCGCCCTCTGCAAAGGCGCGCCGGGCAAAGACGCCGAATTTGACCTTCTCGTTGCACATGACGTCGGGGTTGGGCGTGAGGCCCCGCCGATAGCTGTCGACGAGGTAGTCCACGACACCACGCCGGTACTCCTCCTCGCAGTCCCACACGACGAGCTCGATGCCCAGCCGCGCCGCGACGCGCTCGGCATCGGCGAGGTCGTCGGCCCACGGGCACTTGTGGCCCGGCAGGTCGCGCGACCAGGTGCGCAGGTAGACGCCCGTAACGTCGAAGCCCCGCTCGACGAGCAGCGCCGCCGACAGCGACGAGTCCACGCCGCCGCTCATACCCACAAGCACGCGACCTGCGCTCATCGCTGGACCTCCTTCCCGGTCGTCGTGCGGTCCATGTCACAGCGCTCCCCCGTCGCGGCGTCGATCCCCAAGCGGGCGCACTCACGGCGCACGGCGTCCTCGACGGCGCCGGCGACGTAGTCTATCTCGGCCTGCGTCGTGGGGTGCCCCAGCGAGATGCGCAGACTGCCGTCCGCCTGCTCCGCCGTAAGCCCGATGGCCTCGAGCACGTGTGAGCGCTCCATGCGGCTCGCGGCGCATGCGCTACCCGTGCCGACACACACGCCGGCGTTCTCAAGTAGGATGACGAGGCGGCGCGCCTCCAGGCCAGGAAACGACAGGCTCAGGTGACTCGGCAGGCGGCCCTTGGGCTTGCGTGGGCCCCAGACGAGCATCCACGGGAACGTCTGGGCCAGCCGTCGCTGCAGGGCGTCGCGCAGGCCGGCGACGCGGCGGGCCTCCTGTGGGCGGCGCTCGCATGCCAGCTCAAGCGCCCGGGCGAAGCCGATAGCGCCAGCGACGTTCTCCGTCCCGCTGCGCAGGCCGCCCTCCTGACCGCCTCCGCGCACAAGGGGCGCCAGGCAGACGCCCTCGCGCGTCCACAGCAGGCCCACCTGCTTGGGACCGTAGACCTTGGCGGCGGAGAGCGTGAGCAGGTCGGCACCGAGCGACGAGACGTTGACGGACAGGTAGGCCGCGGCCTGCGAGGCATCGACGTGCAGCCAGATGGGACGGGGGTCGCCAGCGTCGAGGCGCCGCATGCGCTCGGCAGCGACGATGCGCGCGACGTCCGAGACGGGCTGGATGCAGCCGAGCTCGCCGTTGGCCAGCGAGACGCTCACGAGTTCCGTGCGCGGGGTGATGGCGCCTGCGATGGCGGCGGGGTCGACGCGCCCATCTCGGCCCACTCCGACGAGCGTGGCGTCCCCGCAAGCCTGCGCGCACGCCAGCACGGACTCGTGCTCTGTCGACAGCGTGACCACGTGAGCAGCGGGGGCATCGACGTCCGGCGAGCGCCAGGCCCCCACCGTGGCGAAGGCAAGGTTGTTGGCCTCCGTTGCACCCGCGGTTATCGTGACGCAGGCGGAACGGGCGCCGATGAGGCGGGCAAGCGTCGTGCGGGCCGCCTCGTAGTCAGCACGCACCGCTCGGGCTGCGGCGTAGGGAGCCGACGGGTTATAGAAGCGCGTCGTGAGGTAGGGCATCATAGCGTCGAGGACAGCCGGGTCCATCGGCGTGGCTGCAGCGTAGTCCAGGTAGGCACCGGCCAGCGGGGCGGGGCCCTCCCCTGGCACCTCGCGCGCAAAGTCGTTCATGCTCATGCGTGGGTTCTCCGTGTTCGTCATGAGCAGAGCGTAGCGCAACGGCCCCGCACGAGTTGCGAGCGGCAGCGGCCCTGGCAGAAAAGCCATCGGGTTTTGCGGCAGACGCCCGACCTCCCGCATCGGGCGGCTGCCGTCCACCTACGCCAGCAGGTCGAGCAGCTGGTCGAGGCTCTTCTTGCCGAATGTCACCTGCTCGGCGCCGTCGCGCTCGATGATGAGGCACGGCACACTCATGACGTTGTAGGCACTCTTGAGCTCGGGGAAGTGCGCCACATCGTAGACGTCGACACTGACGTGCGGGTTAAGCGCGGCAATGCGGTTGGCCGCCTGCACGAGATCTGGGCACATCGTGCACGACAGGCTCACGATGACACGGATACGTACGGGGCCCGTCACGCCGGCGATGCGCGAGCGCGTGGCGTCGTCGAGCGGCTGGCCGGGACCGGCGGCGTTGTAGAGGCCGAGCACGAAGCTCGTGAACTCGTGGCCGCCCGGCACGCCGTGGAAGCACATGCCACATGGCGCGCCGTCGTCGTGCACGAGGCTCACGTAGGGCAGATCGCCCGCGACGTCGGCGCCCTCCGAGCCCCGCTCGACCGTCAGCCTGTCCGTCAGCTTGGCGAGCTCCTCCATATAGCCCTCGAGCTCGCGGGAGACAGGTCGCTCGTCGAGGTGCAGCTCAAGCGTCAGCGGGGCGCCCATGCGGGAGAACACGGCGTCGAGCTGGGCGCGCATGGCCTCGTCGAACAACTCGCTCGTTGCGCTGCCAGCGGAGGGTGCCTCGGAAGCGCCCACGTGGCCACCCACCGGACGCTCAGCCGTCGCCCCGCCCGCAGGCTTCGGCTGCTGAGGCACGATGCCTGTCTTCTCCCGCAAGGCCGCGCACAGGTGCGCCATCCCATCCGTCGCCTCGGCCGCCTCGCCCACGGCGGTCGCCACCTGACGCAGGCGCTTCACGCACACGTCGCCCGCCGCGAACAGGCCCGGCGTGCGCGTCTGCTGCGCCGCGTCCGTCACGACGTAGCCGCGATCGAGGTCGGCAAGCCCCTCGGCCAGCTCGCTCACCGGATCATATCCCGCGAACACGAACACGCCGAACGTGTCGCCCTCGGGAGCCTCGTACGTGAAGGTCTCGCCCGTCTTGTTGTTGTGGTACGTCATGCGGCGCAGCACCGTATCGCCAGACACTTCGTCGACCTCGGTGTTCGGCAGGATCGTGATCTTGGGATTCGTGCGCGCAGGCTCGGCCGCGGCCGCCGCGCACGAGAAGTCATCCTTGCGGATAAGCACGGTGACGTGGCGTGCATAGTTCGTCAGGAACACGCTCTCCTCCGCCGCAGCAAAGCCACCGCCCACGACGAAGGCGTCCTTGCCCGTGAAGAACTCGCCGTCGCACGTGGCACAGTACGCGACGCCGTGGCCCCGGAACTCCTCCTCGCCCGCAAAGCCCACCATGCGCGGACGGGCACCCGTCGCCAGCAGCACGGCGAAGCAGGAGAGATCCCCCTTGTTCGCCGCGTGGACGACCTTGACGTCGCCGTCCATGTCGAGGCCCGTGACCTCGGCCGAAAGGAACTCTGCGCCGAACGACTCCGCTTGGCGCCGCATCGTCTCCGTAAGCGCCGTGCCGCTCGTACTCCCCACGCCGGGGTAGTTGACGACCTCCGACGTGATCGTGATCTGCCCGCCGAAGTGCTCGCGCTCCACGACGACGACGCGATAGCGGGCACGCGCCAGGTACAGAGCCGCCGTCAGACCGACGGGGCCGCCGCCGACAATGACGGCGTCATACATGTTTGTGTCGGTCATGTCCCGACCCCCTTCTATGCAAAGGGGCCACGGCCGACCTCCCGAAGGAAGGCGGCCGCGGCCCCGGCATTCGTCCTATCGCCTAGGCTTAGAGCTGGCCCACGAGGTCAAGGCTCGGCTTGAGCGTCTCAGCGCCCGGCGTCCACTTGGCGGGGCACACCTGGTCGCCGTGCTCGCGCACGAACTTGGCAGCCTGCACGAGACGCAGCAGCTCCTTGGCGTTGCGGCCGATGCCGCCGGCCGTGACCTCGTACACCTGGATCTTGCCGTCGGGGTCGACGATGAACGCGCCGCGCTCCGCCAGGCCGTCACCCTCGATGAGAACCTCGAAGTCGCGGGCCAGGACGTGCGCCGGGTCAGCCAGCATTGGGTAGGTCACCTTGCTGATGCGCTCGGACTCGTCGTGCCAGGCCTTGTGGACGAAGTGCGTGTCGCACGAGACGGAGTACACCTGGCAGCCTTCGGCCTTGAAGGCCTCGTAGTTCTCGGCAAGTTCCTCGAGCTCCGTGGGGCAGACGAACGTGAAGTCGGCCGGATAGAAGAAGAACAGGGCCCAGTGGCCGAGGACGTCGCCCTTCGTAACCGTCTTGAACTCGCCGTTCTCGTAGGCCTGGACGCTGAAGTCACTGATCTCTTTGTTGATGAGGGACATGGGTGTCACGCTCCTTTTCGTTGGCTGTCGAACGCGGTCATTATGTTCTGTATACCCGATGGTGTCGCTAAGTATGCTTAGTCTAACTATAAGCACATACATCGAATATGGTTTCTGACAGCTCCCATTGAGCAGTTCGTGTGCTGCTCTCTACTCACTATCAGTAATGAATCTTATTACTTGATTTGTGGAGGTGCCGTCAAGCGGACGCGGAGTTTTTCACAACTCCCCCGCCTCTGGCCCAGGTAGATAGTCTGTGCGATGCCAATTGGGTACCATCGTGACCGGAAAGAATCGAAACGAAGGAGCTACTCGATGGCCACCCAAAGGAGGAATACGCGGCAGCGCCAGCTCGTGCTCGACGCCGTTCGCACGCATAACGATCACCCTACGGCCGACGAGATCTACGTCGACCTGCGCGCCGATGACCCGCGCATCAGCCGGGGCACCGTCTATCGCAACCTGCGCCTGCTCTCCGAGAGCGGGGAGATCCGCACGTTCAAGGTGCCGGGCGGCGACCGCTTCGATTGGCGAGTCGATGACCACGCGCACGTCGTCTGCCTGGGCTGCGGCTGTGTGTGCGACGCCCCCATCGACTACCAGACCGAGCTTGACGAGCACGTGGAGCGGCAGACTGGCTTTTCCATCGACTCGCATCACACGTTGTTCGAGGGGCTGTGCCCGAACTGCCGCGCGTCTCACGAGCAGGCCTCTGAGTGCGTGCCTGCCGCAAAGGACTCCCCCGCGGCGTAGGGTTGCTTCGTACGTTTCGCTCGGGAAAGGAGGTCGCCTTGCCGCGCTATCACACCGTCGTGTTTGACTGTGATGGGACGCTTATCGACTCCATCGCTGACCTGGCTGCTGCAGGTAACGCCGTGTGCACGGCGCATGGCTGGCCGACGTTCACCATCCCGCAGTACAAGCGCAAGGTCGGCAACGGGCAGCGGACGCTTATCCGGCGCATCATGCCTACTGAGCTCGCGGGCAACGACGCAGCCGCCGCACAGGCGTACGAAGAGTTCAACGCGTACTACAACGTGCACAAGGGCGATACGACTGCTCCCTACGTCGGCATTCCTGCGATGCTCGACGCTCTGCTAGCTGCGGGTGTTCGCCTTGCCGTGCTCACGAACAAGAACGATGGGCCCGCGCAGGAGCTCGTGCGCGAGTACTTCGGCGATCGGTTCGCCTGTGTGCAAGGCCGTGTCGAGGGGCTGCCTCCCAAGCCTGCGCCTGACCTGATGCGCGCCCTGCTGGGGCGACTTGCTGTCGATGCTCGTTCGGTTGATGTCCGCTCGCTCCCCGGCTTTCTCATGGTTGGCGATTCCGGCGTAGACATTCAGGCGGGTCAGGCCGTCGGGATGGATACGTGCGGCGTGCTGTGGGGCTTTCGCGATAGAGCGGAGCTTGAGGGAGCCGGCGCCACGCACATCGTTGCGACGCCTGCCGACCTGGCGACGATTGTGCTTGGAGAGGATCCCGCGAAGCGCGCGTAGTCGGCTTCCGAGGACACGGAACGCTTACCTGGCTTCTTTCTGCCGTCGCGCCTCCCGAAGCTAGGTAAGACGCGCTCCTTTCGTGTTGCTTGTTAGAATCGAACAGCCTGATGAGGCGCTTGCGGGATTCACTTCCTCTATTCAGCGTGCGGCGCCTTTTCTAGCCCTCTCGGTTTGCTTGCCGTTACGCGTGGCGTCCTGGTACGTCGCGCTCATCAAAAGGAGGCCACCATGCCCATGCAGGAGTCTGCGCTACGCGCCATCAGCGCAACCGGAGCCGCGCCGGACTGGGACTCGTACGTCATTGAGACCGTTAACGTACCGTTCTCCTCTACGCCAACCGTGCGCGCCACGTTCTCCGATCCTATGCTTGCCGGTTATGAGGTGCTTGTCGTGGCAGACTCGCTGCCCGTCTCCTGCGCCGACGCATACGACCACGGGACTTATGACGGCGTAGGGCTCGACCCCATGCGCCTCGTAACGCTCGTGTGCCGCTTCCCACGTTGCGTGCTTGCCGAGGTCAACACCCACCGCGTTTTCTCGCGTAACTCTGCGAGTTCACGTGCCCGCGCCGTCAAAGCGACGATCGGCGCCGTCATGGAGGACCCATACATCCCGCTGTTCACGATGAACGCCAAGGGAATGGGTGGCGGCTTTGCAACGCCCGGTGTGCGCCGACGCGCTGTCGAGCAGTGGCTTGCGGCTCGCGACAGTGCCGTGATGAGCGAGCTGCGGCTGCTTATGGGTGATCTGCTACCTGAGGGTGCGTGCGCGCAGGACTATCGCGAGCTGCTCGATCGCTACTACGAGGAGTCCTACCAGGCCGAGAACCCAGATCCGCGCGCCATCTCCGTGCACAAGCAAAACGCGAACCGACTCATCGAGCCGTTCATGTGGCACGAGGCAATCATCACGTCGTGCTACTGGGAGAACTTCCTTCGACTGCGAATCTCCGAGGGGGCCCAGCCCGAGATCCACGCGCTTGCGGTTCTCGTTCGCGAGGCGCTGAGGGCGAGCAGGCCTGTCGCTCGCTGGGCGCACGCGTCGTTCGTTGATGACATGCCGGCTGCCGATGCGGGCGAGGAAGAGGTCATGGGTGCCATGATGGATTCGGCGGCGGAGTGCGCACGCGTGTCGTACAAGGACCGGTCGAAGCAGAGCGTGCGGCATGGGTCTGATCTGGGAGACCGGCTGCTTGCCGACGGGCACCTCTCGCCGTTCGAGCACGCGGCGTTTGATGCGGCTGCCGTGCGCGCGGATGGCGATGCCAATGTGGCTTGGCTTGCGGAGCGTGTCGCGGGGAAGGACAACCTGTCAGGCAACCTGAGCGACGCGTGGGTGCAGCTGAGGCGAGTGCTCGAGTAGGCTTGCGCGCTGACTGGCGGCGTAGTTCTTGCGAGCGACTGGCTGGGGGTGGCGGGATGCCTGGACATCGTTCGGCTACCGCTCTCATCTGGCTACCATCCCGCGTTTAACGCGCCGATAAGAAGCAAGTTTGTATTTGATGCCCGCGTCGCGGAATCCAATGCCGCGGTGCGGGCTTTTCTTGGCCAAACTTCGCGATGATGCATGGGCACACGTGGCACACCTGTGTGGAATAGGTCTAAGCTAGGCTGTTTACCTGCACATTTAGTAATCGACAGCCTTGGAAGCCTCTCCAGAAAGAAATATAGCCGTCGCAAGCCATACATAGCCGGCCTTGTTGGCCATGAATCCACTGCCGTTCGACCGCGGTGCACAAATCATTCGATTGTGCAGTTGGACTCACTTGGAGACAACGCATACAAACGGAGCTCAAACGTAGAGAAGCCGCAGCTCCCGAAGGAACTGCGGCCTCACCGCTAGGATTGTGCATCCGAGGAATGGACGCTATCCGGCGGGGTCATCCTGAGATGAACCCCGCCGGGAAGTTCACGTACTAGTTCTGCTCGCGCTTACGACGGTTCAGCAGGACCGCACCAGCGCCGAGGGCAGCCACACCGGCCGCGCCGGCAGCCGCGAGGCCAGCGACGTTCGTGTCGTCGCCCGTCTTGGGCAGCTGATCCTTCTTCTGGGACTCGTCCTTCTTGGACTCATCCTTCTTGTCCGTGTCGTCCTTGCTGTCGGACGTGGAGGAGTCGTCCTTGTCCTCAGACTCAGAAGGCTTCTGCTCGTCGTCGATCTTGTTCCAGACAGCCTTCAGCGTGACGTCCTTGTCCAGGGCCGTCTTGAAGCCATAGGGCTCGCCATCCAGCGTCCAGCCACCGAACTTGAAGCCGTCCTTCGTGGGCGTAGCGGGCTCGACGGGAGCCTCGCCCATGTTGACCGTCTGCTCAGCAACCTCAGAGCCACCATCGGTGTCGAACGTCACCTTGTACGTCTCAGCGACAGGCGTCTCGTCCTTCTCGTACTGAGCCATCAGGGTCGTCTTGCCAGCGACAGTGAAGTCGGACAGGTCAGCCTTGTAGGTCTTGCCGTCCTGATCCATGAAGCCAGTCAGCGTATAGCCATCGAACGTCGGCAGGTTCTCCGGGACGGTCAGCGTAGCGCCGGCCTCGTAGGAGTTCGTCTCGTCGAAGGCGACCTCGTCCGTGCCAGGCGTCGTGGCAATGATCGTCACGTCGTACTTAGCAGCAGGCGTCTCGTTGGCCGTGTACTGAGCGTACAGGACATCGTCAGCCTTGGGAGCAACATAGCCCGTCAGGTTGGCATCATAGGCGTTGCCAGCCTTGTCGACGAAGCCCGTCAGCGTGTAGCCGTCGAACGTGGGCAGGTCCGTCGGGACAACAACCGGGTCGCCAGAGACAGCCTCGAAGGGCGTGTCATAGACAACGTCGGTCGTGCCGGGCGTCGTGGCAATGAACGTGACGTTGACCTTGACGATCGGGTCGGGCGTGTCGTTCTTCGTCCACTGGGCCAGCAGCGTCGTGTCGCCAGCGGGGGCGACGAAGTCGCTCAGAGCGGCCTGGTAGGAGGCGCC
>JAGZEG010000024.1 GCA_018368455.1 Coriobacteriia bacterium | reverse complement strand
GATCCAGGCGTTGACCTCGCCGGCCTGGATCGGCACGCCCGTGTTCTCGTTCGTGATGATGCGGAATACGACGTTGGGGATGCTCGGCGCGCCGCCGAAGTAGCTCTCGTTTGCGGTGAACTTGAGGTACTGACCCGTAACGTATTCTTCGAGCTTGTAGGGGCCCGTGCCGACGCCCCGGGAGTTGACGTCGTTGTTCTCCCAGTCGCTGACGCCCTCATAGAGATGCTTGGGCGCAATGAAGCCCTCGCCGGCCACCGTCTCGACACCGGCCGGGTTCACGAAGGGGAAGGTGAAGTTGACGGTGAGGTCGTCGACCTTCTCCACGACGACCTTGCCCTCGGGGAAGACAAGGTTCGAGTAGCCGTTAGACTCTTCGTTTGCTTCCTTAGCCTCGTAAGAGAACACGACGTCGTCGGCCGTGAAGGGCTCGCCGTCATTCCACTTGACGCCCTCGCGCAGGTGGACGGTCAGCGTGAGCTGGTCGTCGGACCACTCATAGGACTCGGCGAGGTAGAACGTCTCGGTACCGTCAGCCTCAACGGTAAGTAGGTGCGAGTAGACGAGCTCGAGCGTCATGAGGCCATAGCGATCCGACGTCGTGAGGACGTTGGGCGAAACACTCGGGTCGCCGGCAATGGCGTAGGTGAACGTGGCGCCGTCAGCTGCGTAGGCAACGCTGGGTGCGCCCAGCTGGGTCAGCGACGAGAGGCTGCCGAGGCCAAGCAGCGCGGCAGAAGCGGCCGCAGAAAGGCCAAGGAAGCTGCGACGGGACAGGGAGGCAGAGGCGGACGTAGGCATGGTGAGACGTCCTTTCAAATTCAGCGGGATGTCGGGCACGCGATAGTCTCGCGGCCAATGCATGAGGATTCAGAACAGGGGGACCGAATTCCTACCAACACATTCGCGCGATGAAAGGACAGGCACACATGGTGCGCTCGATGTTCTGGCCGAGACGGCCGGACGCCATGGTGGAGAGTCCATTGCTTGCTGTACTCACGGAAGCGCACCTCCTTGTTACCACGGGTCATCCTGCGTTGCGATATGTCAACACAAGACGACCGATTTATTACCCCATTTCTTTTATGGGTTGATGCTACTTTAGCACGACGGAGTACACCGGGTCTCACTGCGCGTGCATCTAGATACCGATCCGTAACAAACCTGTAGGGCCGGGATCGAATGCATCACCTCGCCTACAGATGCGTTCGACAGGAAGCGGCCGAGAGTAAATTGATTCCAACTTCCGGACACGCGTCGCTTCCGTTGCGCTATGGTTTGCCAGACGACCGCCGCTCCAGGGGCCCCGAACGGGTCTGGCACGGCGCGTCGTTCTCAGTGTCTGCGAGAAAAGGAGTCTTCCGTGTTCGATCCTTCCACCACGCTGTCACGCCGTTCGTTTGTGGGAGCCACCGCCGGCGCGCTGGCAGCCGCCGGTCTTGCTTCGCTGGGCCTGGGCGGCCTGCGCCTCGACGCCGCGCCCGCCTACGCCTCCGAAGGCGGCAAGACGTTCACGTACGCCATCCCGCTCGACCCGACCGTCTCGCCCAACGTCATGACGTCGGCCGACCGCGTGGGCCTCACGATCGTCAAGCTCATCTACTCGCCGCTGTGGATGTGCGACGTCGACGGCATCAGCTACTTCCTCGCCGAGTCCTTTGAGCAGTCCGACGACCTCAAGACGCTGACCGTCCACCTGCGCGAGGGCGTCAAGTGGAACGACGGCGAGCCCTTCACGGCCGACGACGTCGTGTTCACGCTCGAGGCCATGGAGAACAACGAGATCAGTGCGACGTACGGCCAGCTCGTCTATGACGAGGGCAAGGTCGCTGTCGAGAAGGTGGACGACCTCACCGTCACGGTCACGTTCCCCACGGTCAACGCCAGCGCCACCGAGATGCTCTCCGGCATCTTCATCGCGCCCAAGCACCTCTACGAGGGCATCAGCGACTGGGAGAACAACGACGTCAACTCCCAGGGCGTCGGCACGGGCCCCTACAAGCTCGACGAGTACCAGGTCGGCCAGTACCTGACGTTCTCGGCCAATCCTGACTACTTCCTGGGCGCCCCGAAGGTCGACACGGTCGTGCTGCGCGTCATCTCCAACGAGAACACGGCAATGCAGGCCATCCAGGCCGGCGAAGTCAACGCCTGGGCCGCAACCGCCACGCAAGTCGAGCAGATGAACGTCGAGGGCTCGGGCCTCGTCGTGCACCCCTACTCCGAGAACCGCGTCATCTACGCGATGTTCAACGCGCAGAACGTCACGGACGAGAACATCCGCAAGGCGTTCTTCTTCTCGCTTGACCGCCCGACGCTCGCCCTTGCCGCCTGCCTGTCGCCCGACTACTACGAGGAAGACGTCTCGTTCCTGCCGGCGAACAACGCGTTTGCGACGACGGACATCGAGACGTACGCGCGCAACGTCGACAAGGCCAAGGAGCTGCTGGCACAGGCCGGCCAGGCGAACCCGAGTATCTCGATCTCCTACGGCGCCGACGATACGATGCGCCAGACCATCGCGATCCTGATGCAGGAGCAGGCCAGCGAGGCGGGCTTCAACGTGACGCTGAACGCCCTCGAAACCAACGCGCTCAATGGCAAGCTTCTCTCCGAGGAGAACGACCTGCAGGTGTTCCTCGGCGGCTATGTCAACGGCATCGACCCCGACACGTACTTCGCCACGTTCGGCACGACGGCGACGTATAACTTCATGCACTATGACGAGCCGGAGATCGACGAGCTCTTCGCGCAGGGCCGCACCGAGGCAGACGAGGCGAAGCGCAAGGAGATCTACGCACAGCTCCAGGCCAAGGTCGCCGACACCGGCTGCTTCTACCCGATGTTCACCGACAAGCGTCTGCTCGTCACGACGGCAAACGTCACGGGCGTCGACGAGGCGAAGCTTGTGCCGGTGTACACGTTCGGGGATATGTCGAAGCTCGACATCGAGGCATAGGCGAGACGCGAGGCTTTATTTCGCGCATTTGGCCGCCTTTCTGTATCACGCGAGCGCGCGCAAACAAGGCGCGTCGGCTCGCGTGTGCAGGGAGGCGGCCTTTTTTTGGACAGAAAGCGAAGCCGTGTATGCGTCGGTTCCGCCTTCGAGCGGAGAGGCGGGAGAAAACCGCAGGTCAGGATTTGCTCAGGGTCTGCGACACGGAAGCGGGTCCGCGTGGGGCATACATGAGAGCGATTCCTGTCCCGTTCGGCAGGTTTTCCCGACAGAGTCGGATTACGACGGCGGCCGGCACCCCCTTCTGGAGGTGCCGGCCGCCGGTTTTAGCGTCGGATATGCGTCCTGTGATCTTTAGCGCTTCTCACTCGCCTCGGCACCGTGACCGCAGGCGCAGTTCGGGTCGCCGCAGGGCTCGCCGCCGTTGGCGCACGAGCACTCGTGGTCGTCGCCGCAGCCGCAGGCGGCATCGCCGCAGCCACACCCGCAGCCGTCCTCGAACTCGTAGCCGAGCGAGGCGGCCAGCTCGGCCGCAACGTCGGCCAGCGGCACAATGCGCTCGTCGTGCGTCTGCATGTCGCGCAGCTTGGCGCTGCCGGCAGCCAGCTCGTCGGGGCCGAGCACGACAGCCATACGCGCCTCGTACTTGTCGGCCTGCTTGAACTGGCTCTTGAGCGAGCGGCCCTGACGGTCGGCCTCGACGATGAGGCC
Source organism: Coriobacteriia bacterium (assembly GCA_018368455.1). Lineage (NCBI taxonomy): Bacteria > Bacillati > Actinomycetota > Coriobacteriia > Coriobacteriia bacterium. The sequence goes on along the minus strand of JAGZEG010000024.1, from coordinate 22,268 downwards.
GCAGTCGCGCAGCTCCTGCGTCAGCGCGAACGCGGCGGCGGCACCAGCGTCCGTTGTGTCAGCCAGCGCGACGTACACGTCGGGATGCACGGGCTCGGGCAGCGGCGCGCCGCAGGCACGCATCGCGAGGAGCAGGCGCTCGAAACCCGCGGCAAAGCCAAGGCCCGCCGTTGGGCGGCCGCCCGCCGTCTCGAACAGCTTGTCGTAGCGCCCACCGCCACCGATGGCGTTCTGGGAGCCCATGCCGTCGGTGACCTGCACCTCGAAAACCGTGCGCGTGTAGTAGTCCAGGCCGCGTACGAGGCGGGGGTCCTCCTCGTAGGCGATGTGCTGGGCATCGAGGTAGCGCTTGACGGCGTCGTAGTGCGCGCGACAGTCGGGACACAGCGCGTCGGAGATCTTGGGCGCGCCCTCCATGACCTCGTGGCAGTGCTCGTTCTTGCAGTCGAAGGCGCGCAGCGGGTTCGTGTCGGCGCGACGGCGGCACTCCTCGCACAGCTCGTCCTCATGTGCGCGGATGTAGGCGCTCACGGAGTCGCGGTAGGCGGGGCGGCAGGCGTCGTCGCCCATCGAGTTGATGAGCAGGCGCACCGTCGAGGGATCGATGCCCAACGCCTCGACGTAGCGCATGAACATGACGATCATCTCGGCGTCAGCGGCGGGATCCGTCGCCCCGAGGCACTCGACGCCGATCTGGTGGAACTCGCGCAAGCGGCCCTTCTGCGGGCGCTCGGCGCGGAACATGGAGCCGGCGTACCACAGCTTGGCCGGGGCGGCGCCCTGCGGCACGAGGTTGTGCTCGATGGCGGCGCGCACCGTGCCTGCCGTACCCTCAGGACGCAGCGCGAGGCGCTGGTCGGCCTTGAGCTCGGGGGCGCGGCCCTCGGACACCTTGGCATAGCCGTCGGGCGACAGCACGGAGAACATCTCCTTGCGCACGACGTCCGTCGACGTGCCCAGGCCATGCACGAACACGTCGGCCTGCTCGAACATCGGAACCTCGATGGGCGCGTAGCCGTAGGGCGTGAACACCTGCTCGGCCACGTCGCGCAGATAACTCCAGGTCAGGGCGTCGGCACCGATGAGGTCCTCCGTGCCCTTGGGCTTGTTGATCGTGGATGCCACGGGTCTTTCTCCTTCTGGGGTGCGAGTGCAAAACGGGCAGCGCGAGCGCGACCTACGCCGTGGCGAGGAACGCCCGGTAGCCGCGATACGCCTCGTAAACGTCAGCCTTGTTGACGACCTCCCACGGGGCATGCATCGACAGCACGGGAATGCCGCAGTCGATGACGTCCATGCCGTAGTTGGCCAGGATGTAGGCGATCGTGCCGCCGCCGCCCACGTCGATGCGGCCGAGCTCGGCCGTCTGCCACGCCACGTGGGCCTCGTCCATGACGCGGCGCACGAACGCGACGTACTCGGCGTTGGCGTCGTTGGAGCCGCTCTTGCCACCGCTGCCGGTGAACTTGTTGAACGTGAGGCCGCGGCCGAGGTAGGCGGAGTTGCGCGTCTCGAACGCGGAGGCGTACAGCGGGTCGAAGCCGGCGGACACGTCGCTCGACAGCATGCGCGACGCGGTGAGGCAGCGGCGCAGCGGCAGATCGCCGGTCTCGCCGGCAAGGTTCAGCAGCTCGGCCATGACGTTCTCGAAGAAGCGGCTCGACATGCTCGTGGCACCGCGCGAGCCGATCTCCTCCTTGTCGACGAGCAGGCACACGGCCGTGCGCTCGGGGACGTCAGACGCGATGGCGAGCTGGGCAGCGAGGCTCGTGTAGGCGCAGCTGCGGTCGTCGTGGCCGTAGCCGATGATCATGGAGCGATCAAAGCCCAGGTCACGGGCGGCGCCGGCCGGCACGACCTCGAGCTCGGCCGAGAGCAGGTCTTCCTCGTCGATGCTGAGGCGCTCCTGGAGCATGCTGAGCAGCATGGCCTTGACGGGCTCCTTCTCGGCGTCCTTGTCCTTCGGGGCGGAGGAGTCTTCAGGAGCGGTGTCGGCCTTCTTCAGCACGACGGGGCGGCCTCCGACGAGCAGGTCGAGGTCCTCGCCCTCGATGACCTCGCGGCCCGTCTTCTTCAGCTGGTCGCCCGAGAGGTGCACGAGCAGGTCGGTGACGCAGAACACCGGGTCGGCAGCGTCTTCGCCGATGACGACGGTCTTGACCTCGCCGCTCTTGAGCGCCACGACGCCGTGCAGGGCCAGCGGCAGCGTCACCCACTGGTACTTCTTGACGCCGCCGTAGTAGTGCGTGTCGAGATAGGCCATATCGGCGCTCTCGTACGCGGGGTTCTGCTTGATGTCGAGGCGCGGCGAGTCGATGTGCGAGCCCACGATGTTGAGACCCTCGCTCAGCGGGCGCTTACCCACGTGCACAAGCATGACGGTCTTGCCGGCACAGCACGCCCACAACTTGTCGCCCGCCTTGAGCGGCGTGCCCGCGGCGATGCGCTCGTCGAGACTCTCATAGCCGGCGGCGCAAGCGAGCTCCAGCGCGCGGGACGTGCACTCGCGCTCCGTCTTGCAGTCGCTGATGTACGTCGCGTAGTCACCGCAGAGGCTCTCGAGCTCGGCGATCTGCTCGTCGGTGTAGGACTTCCAGGCGTTCGGCCTCTCCATACACACTCCCTGTCATCGAATGGGTGTCGCTTCCATGGCATCGCATTCTAGCCGCCGACGGGGAGCGCGGGTACCTCGGCGCCCACGCTCCCCAAACATCCCGTGCGGGAGCACTCCCGCGACAGACCGTGGCAAAGAAAAAGCCCGCCACCCCGAGGGATGGCGGGCCCGCGTCAAGACGTATGGGTGCGCGTCAGAACTCGACGCCTCGCAGCTCCTAGGACGTCTTCTTGCCGAACGCCGTCATGAGGGCGCCGACGATGGCCTGGGAGTCGATCGTAGCACCGGCGATCGTGTCGACGCTGATGGTCTGGTTGTCGACGATGTTGCCGGTGAGCTCCTCGAACTGCTCGGGGGACATGAACATGTTGTCCGCGCCCTCGCCCAGCTCGATGCTGGCGAGCTGCCCGTCCTTGATCGTGAGGACGAGCTCGTACGGATCCTCGAGGCCCTTCGCCTCGACGCGGTACTCGCCGTCCTCGGCCTCGGCCCACGGCTCGCTCACGCCGGCACCCTCGGTCGGCTTGATGTCGGCGCGGCCACCGAGCATCGTGTCGATGGCGGCGCGGGCGGAGCAGATGGCCTCGTGCAGGTACGTGCCGTTCTGGTACAGGTTCGACACGAGCGAGCCGATCTCGCCAGCGGAGTACAGGTTCTCGATGGGCTGCTCGTCCCAGTTGAGCACCTGGCCCTTGATGTTGCGGCGGGCACCACCGGAGCACGCAGGCATGGCGGGGAACTCCTCGATGGCGTAGAACGGCGGCGTCTCGATCTTGGCCATCGTCGTGATATCGCGGCCGAAGTCGAGGTCCTCGCCGCCATCGACCATCTCGTTGAAGCGGTCGACAGACGCCTTCAGGGCCGCAGGATCCTTGCCGATCTTCTCGGCGAGTTCCTCGATCGTGTCTGCCTTCGTGATCCAGCCCTTCTCGATCTCGACGGAGTTGTCGGCCGACCACTCGTAGGGGTTGCGGCAGCTGACGGGCCAGCCGATCCAGTCGTTGACCATGGGCTGGGCCTTGCAGCACGCGTCGTCAAAGATGATGTGGACGGGCTGCGAGCGGCCGATCGGCACGTCGACATACTGGCCGTGCTCGTAGAACTTCATGTGCTGACGCTGGTAGGAGCGGGTCTCGTCGTAGTAACGCGTGCCGTCGGCGGCCGTCTCCATCCAGCTGCCCTGCGCCATGTAGAACTGGCGGATGAAGCACGTGTCGAAGTCGGGCACCTTGATGCCGTGGAACATGCCACAGCTCATCGTGTGGTTGTCCATGTGCCACATCTTGGCGCCGATGGCCATCTGCATCTTGACGCCGTCGCCGGTGACGTAGGGGCTGCCGGCGTTGTAGATCATGTCTCCGCCGTTGAAGTCGCGATACATCTGGGGGTCGCCCTCGTAGCCGCCCGTGGCGAGCAGGACGCCCTTGTTCGCCTTGACGTAGATCGTGGAGCCGTCAGGCTTCTGGACGCCGACGCCGTCGACGCGCTTCGTGATGGAGTCCTGAACGAGGCACGTGACCGTGTGCTCGTAGTTCGGCTTTGCGCCGCGCACCTCAGCCGCCTTGGACATGCCGTTCCAGCAGCCGCCGTTCTCGAAGGGCACGCCGCCGTCCTTCGCGCGGAAGTGGCCGGTGGCACCGACGAAGTCAGCGCCCTCGAGATCGGGGAACTCGACGAGCAGCGTGCCGTAGCGCAGGGCGCCGCCGCCGGAGTAACCAACCTCGTAGCCGGCGGGCTCGAGCGCGGCCTGAATCCACTCGATGTCGGTGGAGAACTCGTTCGTCAGCCACATGAAGTCCTCTTCGGGGACGTCATTGGGCTTGTTCATGGCGCGCATGTACGTGCGGAACGTCTCGATGTCCTCGGGCTGCGGGAAAATGACGCACTGGCCCGACGCAACGGCCTGGCCACCGGCATTCTGCTCGTCGGACTTGTCATAAATGACGACGTCGACGTTCGGGTCGATCTCGACAGCCTCGACGTACGCCGTCGTGCCGGCCATGCCGTAGCCGACGATGACGATGTCGTGCTCCTCGTCCCACGTGACGTTCTGGGAAGACTTAACCCACGTGCTCGCGTCCTTGTACTCGCCCTCGGCGGCGTGGGCAGCGCCCGGTCCGCTTGCGAGCGTTGCGGCACCCAGGGCCGCGGCACCGAGGGCGGCACCCTTCACGAGGTTGCGGCGCGACACGCTGGCTTCGTTCATGACACTCATAGGAAACCCCTTTCCGTGCGCGCCCTCCCCTTGTGTGTGGGGCGCGCTTATCGAGTTGCCTGCGAGAGCCATCAGCCGTTCCCCCAGGCCAACGCCCCCGCACCTGGCACCGTTGTATCAGGCAAACACCGGCGCCACCATCGACCTTGACCACGGCTGATGCTGAGGGTTGCGCGCTGCCACCTCCTCCTTTCGGGAGGAGGATGAGGGATGATTGCGCGCCATACACCTACTAAACGCAGCGCCTTTAGTGTGGAGGATGTATGATGGGAGTCTATATTTGTCGTCGCACAGGTACGGGGGCATGCGATGAGCGCAGAGGCTGTGGAGCGTCAGGCGACGTTGGGAAGTGCGCTGGAGGCTGCCGTACGCTGGGCCCTGCCCGCCTCTCCCCTCTTCCTTGCCATCCTCATGCTCATCGCGCACGCACCGTACGCGTCGCCTATCGTCGAGCCTTCCCTTTTCTATCTTGCCTGCATGGCGGGCGCCATTCTCGGCCTTGCCTGCTACATCCCGGCACGTCGCTGGGATCGCGCCTCATCGGTCAGCGCGTGCTGGATCGGCGGCGTCGCGCTCGAGGTGTCGTGGTTCGTGCTGCTCTATGCCGAGAAAACGGGCTCCGCGCCCGTACTGGTTGCCGGGTCGCTGCTGGCGGGGTGCGCGACCGCACTGCTACTCGTCCTGTGGCTGTGGGTGGGCCAGACGGACAGCCTGACCTGCGAGGTTGCCAAGCTCGCCTGCGCGTTTGCCACCGCGTTTGCGCTGTACTCGCTGTTTTCCGTCGTGCCGCACGGCGGCGTCGTGAGCTACCTGTTCCCCGTGGCGACATGCGTCCCGCTCACCATGATGCTGCGGACGCAGGTTCCGACCCACATAGCGGCAAGGGACGATGCCGCAGTTGCAGGCAACGCTGCCCCGCAGGACCAGGCGCGTGAGTTTGTGGGCGTCACGCAGAGAGTGAGGAGCTGGCTTGCCTGCGATGACGCCACGCCGCTCTGGGGCGAGCGCCCGTCGGTGAGGCGCAGCGTCGTGACGGGGCTGCTCGTCGCCTCGTTCGGCGCGGGGTTCTCCGCCTTGGGCTTCGGCGGCGCGCGCGTCGAGCAGGGCGCGGGGCTGCTCGCACTCGCGCTCATCGCCTGCCTCGTGCTCACGCCCGGCCGCATCGACCTGCTGCGCATCATCGCCATGCCGCTCGTCGCGTTCTCGCTGTGCTATGACGCCCTAGCGGGCCATGGCAACGCGTTCGCGTTCTTCATCGCCGGGTGCGGCTCGCTTGCCATCTGGCTGTACCTGCAGCATCGCTTCGGCTGGCCGGACATCCGCATGACAAACCCCCGCGAGATAGCACTGCGCCTCATGTTCATCGTGCTCACGGCGGGCGCGGGCATGGCGCTGGGGCAGCTCAGCCTCGACGCGGTCGGCGCAACGGGCAACGACCGGCTCTTCACGCTCGTCGGCGTCATCGTGCTCACCGATGCCGTGTGGCGACTGGAGCCCGTCATCCACCCCAGCGAGGCAGCGGAGCGCGGGATGTCCGGCACGGCGGGGACTGTGGAGGCGCGCGAGACGAGCGCGCGGGCGCCGTGGCTCCCTGTGCAGAGCGGCGCCGCAAAGGCATTCGGGGACAGTGACGCCACCACCGAGCGCGCGTCGGGCGGGCCCACGCTCACACCCCAGGAGACGGACCTCGAGCAGCGCCTGGGACTCTCGCCGCGCGAGGCGCAGGTGGCGGCGCTGCTGTGCGAGAGCCGCAGCGCCAGCTACATCTCGAAGCGCCTGGGCATGGCGACGAGCACAACGAAGACGCACGTGCGCCACGTCTACGAGAAGGCGGGCGTCCACAGCCGTGACGAGCTGCAGCTTCTAGCCGCGCACGTCCCGACGGGCGACACGCGCGACGAGAAATGCAGCTGAACCTTTACGGGGAGTAGCACCTTATGCGCCAATAGCATAGGAACACTCTGGCCGCTTTCCCACCGATTCCGGCGTATGGTATCATGAACATGTATATCACACCATACATATTTCTATCATACGAGTTGCAGTTTTATAATTATTACTATTATATAAATAAATTATATTTCATATAACAGATTAGAATAACCAAATAATACCTGGACTTGTAAGATAGGGCCGCTGAGAGGAGGAAGAACATGGAGCGGCTTGACTTCGTCGGGATGCGCATGATCATGCCGACCCGGCTTTCAATCAAAAGGGAGATCTCGCGCCTGTCACGACAATCCGCAGCCATCGCAGGAAGACGTCTTGCCTTTGGCTACCTCCTCAACAGGGAGGACGGAATCGCCTTCTGGAAGCAGGCGTCCGACGAAATGCCGCAGGTTTTTTATTCGTTTGGCAGCGACTTTCTCTATAGGGATGACCTCTCGAGATTCTTTTTCGGCAAAGAGCGCCTCTATGGCCAAGAAGGCCTCCGTTCTGACAGGGCGTCCACCGTCCCCTTCTCGCAGCCTTTCATCGACTCTGGCATGGTCGAAAAAGACTGCCCGCTGGTACTTTCGGCAGTTCTGCCCTATGCGTTCTTAATCGACCTGCGGAGAATCCCCCCGCAGAAAATTCCCTGCAGCTGGGAAGACCTCTCCTCGCAGCTCCTCAAAGGAGAGATCGCGTCAGATTGCTCATCGGCGGGTTTTGGCGGCTGCGTCATAGAAAGCTATCTCTCGATCTATGGAGGGGAAAGAACCAAAAACTATCTGAGCAACCATGTTTTGTTTGAAGGCACGCTGCGCTCCGTAACGCGGTTTCAGGAGTCAAGGGCAGGGGTTACGGTCGGCCCCTGGACATTTCTTGCCAGTGCGCAAATCCACCCCTACGCAAAGATAGTCTGGCCTCGCGAAGGCGCCTTCGTCCTTCCGATCTGGCTCGGCTTCAAGAAGAGGCTCGATACCATGGGGCACCTCATTGAAGACTATTTCTTCAGTGAGCGATATGCGGCCCTATCTGCACGCGCAGGTGTTCCAACCTGCGTCAGCACAAAAGACCCCCAATCCATGCGGCTCCTCGCCCAGATGGGGCCCCACGCGCCCGGATGGTATGCATGGCCGGGATGGAAGGCGTTGAAAGAAATGGATATTCAGCAGCTCCATAAACTTCAGGAAGGGATAGCAGAGCCATGAAGCTCGTAACGTTGGCAGGGCCCCCGTCTTGCGGGAAGACATCCGTGCTCATGCACGTCATACGCCAGTTGCAAAAGAGGGGGCTCGCATGCGGGGTCATCAAATTTGACTGTCTGTCAAGCAATGACGCACAGGCATATGCAGCGCTTGGCATACCGAATCTGTGCGGCCTGTCGCTGAGCAGATGCCCCGATCATTTCTTTGCCACCAGCTTGCCAGGGGCATTCGAATGGGGAGAGGCACAGAAACTCGACTATCTCTTTACGGAGAGCGCAGGCCTTTGCAACAGGTGCTCCCCCTACATTTACGGCGCGCTCGCCATCTGCGTCACGGATAACCTCGCGGGCATCCAGGCGCCAGCCAAGATAGGCCCCATGCTGCAGCGCGCAGACGTCGTGGTGGTGGCAAAGGGAGACATGGTAAGCCAGGCAGAGCGCGAGGTGTTCCGCGCAAAGGTTCAAAGAATGGTGAAGAGGGCGTGCATTCTCAACGTCAACGGCCTCACCGGCCAGGGGACCCTCAGCCTTCTCAAGGAGGTAGAGAGCGCGCCAAGCATCTCTTCGATTGACAGTGAGCGGCTTCGCTTCACTATGCCGTCAGCGCTCTGCTCATATTGCCTGGGGGAAAAGAGAATCGGAGCCGAGTATCAGCGCGGCAACATCGTCTCAATGTTTGACGAGAAACTTCCCTCGTTCATCTCCGCATCTGGCGGGGAGGCAAAACCCGTCGATATGTCAGACGAGACGAAGGACATCGCGACAGGCCGAGCGCCCTCGTCTTCAAGGGAGGTCGACGGCACAGATAGCGAGGAACTCCTCCTCATCGCAGACAAGCAAGAAGAGCAAGTCGATGCCGCCGATACCGTCAGGCCAGATACGCCAGAGAGCCTCACGATCATGGGCGGGGTCGACAAGTCGGGTCATCCCGAGAAGCTACCCCGATTGGACGTAATCCCGGGAGAGATCGTCTGCATACTCGGTCCAACGGGCGCCGGGAAAAGCAGGTTGCTCGACGACATCGAGTGTCTCGCGCAGGGCGACACCCCATCGTGTCGGAAGATCCTCATCAACGGCGATCCCGTTCCCGAAGAGCTGCGCTCCACAATGAGCGCCCAGCTGGTAGCCCAGCTCTCGCAATGCATGAACTATGTCATTGACATGACCGTGGAGGATTTTCTTCACGTGCACGCAGACGCCCGAAGAAGGACAGGCTCTGTCGAGCGCGAGATACGCGACACCTTTGAGTGCGCCGTCGGCCTGGCAGGAGAGCCGTTTGAGGGGTCAACCCGACTCTCGCAACTATCCGGCGGCCAGTCAAGGGCTCTCATGGTCGCCGACGCCGCCTTCCTGTCCGACGCCCCCATCGTGTTGGTCGATGAGATAGAAAACGCAGGCATGGATAAGTGGAAGGCGCTTGCCACGCTCTCCAGGCGTCAGAAGATCGTCCTCGTCTCGACACACGATCCGGCAATAGCACTCATGGGAACAAAGCGCGTCATCATCTCAAACGGCGGCATGCACGCCTGCCTGACGTCATCGGGCGATAGTCGAGAGCTTGAAAATCTTTCTATTTTAAATAAAATTGATAAAAAATTAAATGAACTTCGTTTAATTCTTCGAAATGGAGGGAGACTAGAGGAGCCCCTCAAGGACTGGATGGCTGAATTGGGGCGCTTGCAAGAGGGGAAAGCCCCTGAGACACGCACGCATCTGTCGTAGGGCGGCGCGTAAGGCTCGAGAGGCCACGAAGTAACCGAGAACCGTCAGATGGGGTCGACCCGCCGCCCTGGTTACCCCAGAGCCCGTCGGATCGGCCCCTCTTCTATGCTCTCGTAAAATATGACCTATTTCTCGGAGCCACGGGATTCCGCTGCGGCAGACTGTGCCTTAGCACCCCCATCCGATGACGCCGACCCGGCCTCGGCGCCAAGGGGCGGCTTACGCTCAAGCATGCGCTGCGCGTTCTCGGCGCTCAGCTCATAGCCTCGGAACGTGCGGTAAAACTCCTGAATCTCGCCGATTAAGTCGAGATCCTCAAACAGCTCGGGATGGAGGGTTTTCGCCAGGAAGAGCGCCTCGAGCGGAACCTCTGCCCCATATGCCCAGAAGCTACCCAGCGAGCACGGCGACAGATACACGTGGCCTTCTTGCACCGCCTTCGTGCCAGCCCACCTCTCATTTGAGAGGACGCCCTCCGTCGAGTCGGTCCAGCCCATAAAGACGTAATCGGGGTTCAAGGTAATGATATCCTCCATGTTCATTTCCTTGAAGCCGGATATGGTGTCGAGGTCATCAAGCCGCCCGCCCGCGATGTCTACAAGCACGGCGGGATACGTGTTGGCCCCATAGACCTGGGTCCCGTCATCCGCCTTCCGCACATAGTGAACCAGCTTAATCTGATCCTCGGGCAGGTCTTGCGTACGAGACGCAACGTAGTCGAGCTTCCCGAGCGTGTAGCTAATCCACTCTTCAGCCTTGTCCTGAGTGCCCTCCCCGAGAATCTCGGCGTACAGGCGAATCTCGCGAGAGATAAGGTCTTTGAACTCTTGTACTGTGGAGAACTTGACGCCGCTTGTATGGGCCCCGACCACGGGGATCCCCACCTGCTCTATTTGAGCGCGCTGATCCGCGAAATCGTCGCCAGGCCAATACAGGACCAGATCGATCCCCAGATTGACAAGCTCTTCGACGTTGGGCTTCTGGGCATTCTCGACTTTTGTAATATTCAGCGAGTTCATGAACGGATATATCTCGGTCATCCACTCATTCATGCTGATATTCATCGCCGCTTTGACGCGATCAACCTGTCCGAGGAACAGGATGGGATCGAACGTCGTGCCGGCAAGTGCGGCAATCTTATTGGCATGGGCGGGAATCGTGACCGTGACATCGCCAAAGTCCGTCACCTCAATGGTGTCGGAATCAGCCGAAGCCGGAGCCGCGAACGCCTTAGAGTCGAACGTCCTTGACGCGCTGCCGGCAAAAAGCGCCGCAGAGGCTGCGCCGACAAGAGCCAGGAACTCGCGCCTCGTCTTGCCGTGAAGCGCGTCATCCTTTGAAGAGGTACGCTGAAGGTTCACCGGAACTCCCCCTATCTCCTAACCTTTGTGACAAGGGAATCATAATCTTGCCCATTACCCTGTCTCATTCCCATAGGTAATGTGGTTTATAATCATATTGAATGAGGCGATTCGTCATTGATTTTTCTTACGATAGTATATAAATGATTACTTGATTGGATAATCACTCAAGGAAGATCTTGTGGACGATGAGACAAGAGCGTTTCTAAGCATTCATAAAACGGGTTCGATAAGTGCTGCGGCCAAGGAGCTGGGCTATTCCCAACCGGCAGTCTCCAAAAAGCTCAAGGCACTGGAGAATAGGCTCGGTGTAGAGCTGTTTCGAAGAGTAGCCCACCCGCTCGCACTCACTGAAGCGGGTATGGCATACATCCAGTTTGCCCAGAAAGAACGGGCACTTGAGATTGCTCTCTCTGAAAACCTGAGTCAGTTCGCCGTAGGAGGCCACAAACGCCTTCGCATAGGAGTTTCGGAGCCACGGTGTGCCAGCCTCCTCTCTGAACCCATAATTCAGTTCTATGAAAGATTTCCTAAACACGTCGTCGATCTTGAACCCGTAGAGTCAGATGGGCAGATTTTTGAGCTCTTCTCGGAGGGAAGAATTGACTTTGTGGCCCTTACGCCATGTCAGCCCTCATATGGTTTCATGCAAACTCAAGTACTTTGCAAAGAACGCCTGCAACTGTTCGCATCATCAAAATATTCCCTTTTAACGTGTGATGAGGAGACACCACAGACTGTCTCTCTCAAAGAGATAGCACGCTACCCATTCATAATGCCTTCACGAGCAAAACATCTCGCAGAAATATTGGAAGACGTTTGTTCACAAAATTGCATTAACATTCATACGATATTGCATAGCTTCGGCAACGAGATGACTCTCGAAATGGTGCGCAGGGGCGTTGGCGTCGCGATACTACCTAATACAACATTGGCTAAGCATGTTGAGCCGTCCTTGATACGTTACTCGATCAAAGAACTGCCAGACGGTATTGACCTTAACCTCATCACCCAGCGAAACTCTTTATTATCTGATTATGATATATTTTTTATAAAATTACTAAAACAATATATTAAAAATTATTTTTAGTAATAAAATAGGGCGGGAAGATTATTCCTCCCCGCCCCTATCGGTGCCTTAATTAGAGAAAACCAAGCGCAAAGGTGTTACGCGGGGCTTAGCCCATCGGCAGAACCTCGACAACCTCGACGACCGTCGCGAAGTCGGCGTAGGAGCCCAGGTCGGGCTTGAGCTCCTCGAGCACCTTGGCGTCCTCGACGAGCTTGACCTTGGCACGGCAGCCATAGTGGCGATCCGACGGGTTCTCGATGGACAGGTCGTACTCGTCATACAGGATGACGGCCTGCTTGTCGCGCAGCAGGTTGGCCTGCGTCGCGTTGGGCGCGAAGCCGAAGTAGATGTACTTCTCGCCCACAGCAGACGGGATGAAAACGGCAAGGTTGGGCGAGCCGTCCTCGTTCGTCGTGGCGACGGCAACGAGGCCCGTCATCGTGGGCAGCTGCGTCATCAGCGTCGCCTGGTCCATGTTCTTGAACTTGTTCGTATCCGTGCTGGCCGAGGAAACGGCGTCGACGGGGCTGTCTCCCTTGGCTTCTTCCATGGCGGAGTCCTTAGACGCGCTCTTCTCGGAGGCCAGGGCGCTGGCAGCCCCTCCGCCCAGGCCAAGAACTGCAAGCGTTGCCATGCCGGACGAAACAAACGTGCGACGATCAACTGTGGCACTCATAGTGTGTTCCCCTTTCACGGCGGTCGCGCCCCCTTATCGCGCGACACTCCCAATCCTAGGAAACCGCACGGCAGCAGCCGCGTCAATGCCTTCTCCCGAGAAGATTGGAATGATTCAGCCGGCAGCTCAGCTTCTTTTCGGGAGACGTATACGCAGGTGGTCCACCTGTCATCACCAATTATCGGTGGGGCCTACAATTTCTCGCAGAATGACACCAGCAGCCTCCCTACGGAAGGACAGACCATGAGCGCACCGGCGCCGAAGCTCCACCGGTTCACCAACGACTACTCCGAGGGCGCCCACCCCGCCATCCTCGACGCCCTCGTGCGCACGAACCTCGAGCAGGCCGGCGGGTACACGACCGACGAGCACTGTGAGCGCGCCCGTGCCCTCATCCTGGAGGCGTGTGGGCTGAGCCCCGAGGAGGCGAGCGTCGAGTTTGTCGTCGGCGGAACGGCAGCCAACGTCATCTCGCTGTGTGGCCTGCTCGAGCGCCCCTACGACGCCGTCGTCTGCACGCCCGACGGTCACATCAACACGCACGAGACAGGTGCGCTTGAGGCAAGCGGGCACAAGATCCTCGCGACACACGACACCGACGGCTTCGTGAGTCCCTCCGAGGTTGAGCGCATCGTGGCAGAGAACGCCGCGTTCGCCAACCACATGACGCGGCCGCGCACCATCTACGTGAGCGACACGACAGAGCTGGGTGGCGTCTACACAAAGAAGCAGCTCAGCGCGCTTGCCAGCTGCGCACGCGCCCATGACATGAAGTTCTTCGTCGACGGTGCCCGCCTCGGCAGTGCCCTGACCGCGGCAGGCAACGAAGTGACGCTGCCCGAGCTGGCACACATGGCCGACGCGTTCTACGTGGGAGGCACGAAGAACGGCCTGATGTTCGGCGAGGCCGTCGTCATCCGCGACCCGCAGCTGCGCCAGGACTTCCCCTGGCTCATGAAGCAGCACCAGAACCTGCTGGCCAAGGGCCGGCTGCTCGGCGTGCAGTTCGAGACGGCGTTTGCCGACGGTGGCGCCCTGTACTGGGGGTGCGCGCGCAACGCCAACGAGCGCGCAACGCAGTTGGCCGCCGGCCTCGACAAGCTCGGCTTCGAGGCCTATACCCCCTGCGCGTCCAACCAGCTGTTCTACCGCGTCCCAACCGCGATCGGCCAGGCTTTCAACGACGTGCTGGGATGCGAGACGTTCTTTGACGAGGGAGCGACGCGCGTCATCCGCTTCGTGACGTCGTGGGCGACAACGAACGAGCACGTCGAAGAGGCGCTCGCGTTCGCGGCGACGCTGGCGTAAGGGCGGCGCGCGCCTCCGGCCCGTGCGAAATCGCGCACTTCCGGAAGTGCGAGCTGAACGATGTGTCTTCCCGGGTCAAGCCTCAGCTTACTTTCAGGTACCACCTGGGCTTTTGCGCGAAAACCCTCAAGGTGACGCGCTGGAGACACTTGCGCCAGCTCGCACTTCCGGAAGTGGCGACTGGGCGAGCGGTCTTTCGCGGCGAACGTGGAAAGCCTATGATTGTGGTATGCGTTTCCGTCGTGGCATCAGGGGGATGCCAGCACGCGGAAACGCTGGGGCGCCGCCCCGGCCATGGGGCGGCCAAACGCAAAAGGGGGCTTTCCATGTCAGACACCACATCCACCCTCTCCCGCCGCGGCTTCGTCGCCGGGGCAGCCCTGAGCTCGGCAGCGCTTGCGGCAGCGGGGGCCGGAAGCGCACTCGCTTCCGAAAAGGCTTCCTCCGCCGCAGGTGACGCCTGGGACGCCGAGTACGACGTCATCGTGTGCGGTGGCGGCGGCGCGGGTCTGACGGCCGCCTACGCCGCACTCGAGGCCGGAGCCGCACGCGTACTCGTGCTCGAGAAGGCCGACGCCTGCGGCGGCACGACGGCGACGGCCGAGGGGGCCATCCAGGCGTCGGGCACGAGCTGGCAGAAGGAGCTCGGCGTCAACGGCGTCGCCGACGACAACGCCGACAAGCACTACGCGTTCTGGCTACAGGACGGCGAGGGCTTCGTCGAGCCGGAGCTCGTGCGCTGCATGGCCGATAACGCGGCCGACAACCTACAGTGGATGGCGGACAGCTTCGGCATCACGTACAGCAAGGTGTTCGGCTGCTATCCGGCCGCCTACACCGATCTGGCCAACATGGCCGACCGCATCCACCTCATCACGGACGCCGCCGACACCACGAAGACTGGCGGCGTCGTGTGGACGACGAACGCCCAGGCTGCCGTCGAGGCGGCAGGCGGCGAGATCCAGACCGGCGTCGCAGCGGCGTCGCTTGTCACCGACGAGTCCGGCGCCGTCACGGGCGTCGTCACGGCCGACGGGGCACGTCTCGGCGCCAAGGCCGTCGTGCTGGCCATGAGCGGCATCGAGCACAACGAGGAGTTGGCCAAGCGCTACAGCCCGCAGCAGTACTGGGACCTCAAGACGCAAAACGTCGCCACGGCCGCCACGGACACCGGCGACGGCATCGTCATGGGCATGGAGGCTGGTGCGCAAGTCGGGCGCTTCGGCGGCGCCGTCGACCTGTTGCTGCAGACGTGGTCGTACACGAACAACACGAACCCCGAGATCCCCTACCTGCTCGTGAACCAGCGCGGCGTGCGCTTCGTTCGCGAGGACACGACGTACGCGTTCCACTGTCGCGCCATCTACAACGCCTGCGTGCAGGAAGGCGGCTTCGACGACGAGGCGGGCACGACGGGCGCGTGCTGGATGGTCATGGACTCCAAGATGACGGGCGTGGCCCAGGCCGACTGGAGCGATCCCGATAAGCTGCAGGCCGCACTCGACGACGGCTCCATGGTGAGCGGCGAGACCGTCGAGGAGCTCTCGAAGCTCATGGGCATCGACCCCGCCGTGCTGGCGCGCACGGTTGACACGTGGAACTCCGACATCGCCAGCGGCATCGACCCGGTGTGGCGCCGCACGGCGCAGCTGACGCCGCTCGACGAGCCGCCGTTTTACGCCTGGAAGACAGTCAACACGAACATCGGGTCGATCGGCGGCCTCAAGATCAATACGGACGCACAGGTTATCGGGCGCGACGGCGAGCCCATCGTCGGCCTGTACGCAGCCGGCACGAACGCGGGCGGTTGGCTGGGCCCCTACTACCCGGGCAGCGGTACGTGCCTGCAGGGCGTGCTGAACTGGGGACGCATCGCCGGCACACAGGCGGCTGCGGCGGCGATGTAAGGCGAAGCCGAGGAGGCAGGCCCTCTCGAGCAGAGGGCGATACGCCGGCCCTCCCGTGCCCGGACGGCCTTGTGGGGCGAGTGGAGGTCGCGATCCCTGACAGGATGTGCCCAAATCTCGGCCAGAAATCAAGCTCGTGAATAGGCGGCGCCGCGCTTCCAGACCACGGAGGCGCGGCGCCGCTTTTCGTTGCGGCGTTTCCGCAGGTAAGCGCACGGCAGGCGGCAGCCCACCAAAGGCACGCCCGAGAGCGGGCATGCACGAGCCCGCCTCTCGGCCAGAAACCGGCATCCCGGCTGCAAGACGCGCCGTCCCAGCCGTTCTCTGACGGCTAGTCCAGCGTCAGCAGCTGCTCGACGAGGGCCTGGACCTTCGCGAGGTCACCAGGCAGGACGTGCTCGTGCGTCGAGTGGGCGTCGCGCATGCCGTTCGCCATGACGATGCCCGGGATGCCGTAGGCCACCGCAACGTTGTTGTCGCTGCCGCCAAACGTCGGCGCCCCGCTCGCCTGCATGCCGAGCGCCTCGCACGCGCGCTCGAAGCGACGGACGACCGGCGCGTCCTGCTCCATGCAGTACGCGTGGCACGCCTCGCTCACCTGCACGGTCACGCGCCCGCCGAAGTCGTCGGCCGCCTGCTGGAACAGCTCGGTGACGTGCTGGGCCTGGGCCACGGCCTTTTCGTGGTTGTAGCTGCGCACCTCGCCACGAATGACAACGTCGCTGGGCACGATGTTCGTGCCACGGCCGCCCGAGATGAGGCCGATATTGACCGTCGTGTCGTCACCGATGCGCCCACACTGCGTCGCACCGATGGCCTGCGCCGCAATCTTGATGGCGTTGATGCCCTTCTCGGGATAGAAGCCGGCGTGGGCCGAGCGCCCGATGACCTCGATCGTGAGATAGAGGATCGTCGGGGCCTGGTAGGCGTACTCGTGCGGGTCGGCCGAGTAGTCAAGCGTGTACGCCATCGTCGCCTTGCACTGCGAGAAGTCGAACGCGCGGGCGCCGACGTTGCCGACCTCCTCGGCAACCATGCACGCGAGCTCGACGGGACGGTGAGCAACGCCCTGTTGCTGCAGGCGCTCGACGGCAGCCATGACGCACGCGATGCCGGCGAGGTCATCGGCGCCGAGCACCGTGTCGCCCATGCTCGTGATCGTGCCGTCGGCGTGAACGTGGGCGTGCTTGCCGTTGGCGGGCTGCACTGTATCCATGTGCGTGATGAACAGGATGGGGTCGGCGCCAGCCAGTACGCCGGTACCGGGCAGCGTCGCGAAAAGGTTGCCGCAGTCGCTGCCCGTGTGAACGAGGCGATGCAGATCGAACGCCACGCCGTGAGATATGTTCTCGTAGCGCCTCGTCGAGGTGATGGCCGTCACGACGCCGTCGTTGCGCCCGCTCGTCGCGTCCTCCGTGACGACGAAGCCCAGGGCACCGAGGCGGTTGCGCACCTCATCTGCCATCTCGTGCTCGTGAAACGACGGGGAATCGATCTCGACAAGCTCACAGAACATGCGCTCGACCGGCGAGAGCTCGTAGCCGGGATCCACGAGGTAGCCCGGCGTTGCGGCGGGCGCACGGCGGGCGCGGGACTGGGCGCGATCGGAGCTCGTGGGCAGGGTTACCGGAGCGGGGGCGCCGGCCGCGAGGCCCTTGGCAGGCACGCGGTCCTTGGGCGCAGCGTTCGCGGCAGAGGCGCAGGAAACCATAGGTTCTTCCTCCATGAAGGAGGCCTCCTCAGAAAAGAGCGCGCAGGCCAGAGGCGTGCGGGAACGTGCGATCCAACGCCACCCCGGCAACGCGCAAATTGTATGGCGAGGCAAATCCTAGCACTCCCCCAGGGCCCCGCGAGAGATGGGGCGCTCGCTAGGGGTATCGCGATCATCCTGAAAACGCTTCGATGTTTGGGAGAGGCCTGTGGGGTCGGGGTCGCCACGCCGGAGCTTTCAGGCCTCGTTGAGCCGGCATTCGTATCGTGGAAGGCGATCGGTGGGGCCCCCGGTCTCGACGATTCTCCGTTGATAGCATCCGTGCCATCACCCGATTCGGAAGGAGCTCATCACATGGACACGACTCACACCACGATGGGTACCGCACCCGTCTCCCGCAGCGCAAGCGAGCGCCTTGCCGAGGACGCCGTCATCGCCTCGCTCGGCCGTACGATGGATCGTCGCGCGTTCGTCTATGGCACGGGCTCGCTCGCCGCACTCGTGCTGGCGATGCGTGCAGGCGTCGCATTCGCATCCGAGGGCGCAGACACCCCGCCCGAGGGCCAGGCCGCGGGCGGCCCCGGCAGCGAAGGTGGCGTCCCCGGCGAGCCTCCCGAGGGCGGTGCGGGCGGCCCCGGCGGCGCGGACACGATGACGTATGACTACACTGGCACGTACGCAGGTGTGCTTGTGGCCGACGGCGAGAGCGTTTCCTCCACGGGTGAGAGCATCGACGCTCCCAAGGCCGACCAAAACGCCGTCTTCGCCCAGAACGCGGGCACCGCGGAGATCGAGCAGGCCACGATCACGAAGGCTGGCGACGACACGAATGGCGACGTCTGCAACTTCTACGGCGTCAACTCCATCGTGCTGAGCGTGGGCGAGAGATCGGCCGTCAGACTGACAGACTCGACGCTCGATGCCACCGGCGAGGGCTCCAACGGTGTGTTCGCAACCGATGGGGGCGCGGCGTATGTGACCGGCTGCAGCATCACGACAGCGGCGGGCAACTCGCGCGGCCTTGATGCCACATACGGTGGCGTCATTGAGGCGAGCCAGGTGGACATCTCGACGAAGGGCGACCACTGCGCGGCCGTGGCAACCGATCGCGGCGGCGGAACGATCTCGGTGAGCGACTCCACGCTGGCGACGGCTGGGTCGGGCTCGCCGCTGCTCTACTCGACGGGCCACATCACGGCCCTCGACGTCTCGGGCACGGCGACCGGGAGCCAGATTACCGGCATGGAAGGCCTGAACACCATCCTCATCGGCAACTCCACGCTCGAAAGCACGATCACAGGCAAGACGGCGAGCGATCCCGTGGCCGACGGCGTCATCATCTACCAGTCGACCTCAGGCGATGCTGAGGCTGCGACCGGAGAGACCGCGACGTTCCAGGCGGCAAACTCCGTGCTCAAGAGTGCCATCACGTCCGGCGCTCTGTTCTACTGCACGAACACGAAGGCGTCCATCGTCCTTGCGGGAACATCGCTGGACTTTGACAGCTCCGCCGTTGAACTCGTCCGCGTGGCCGGTAACGACGCCAACAACTGGGGCCAGGCAGGAAGCAACGGCGCCCAGGTGACGTTCACGGGCATCGGGCAGGAGCTCGAGGGCGCAGCCGTTGTCGACACGATCTCGAGCCTGGCGATGTATCTGCTCGAGGGTTCGGAGTGGACCGGCTCGGCGCATATCGAGGCGAACGCCAACAACTCGACGTCCGACGAGCCCCTGGCGATCAACATCGACGCCACGTCCGCATGGATCGTGACAGACGACAGCACGGTTTCGGCGCTCAACATGGCTGCAGGCGGAGCCGTTATTGACGAGCAGGGCCGCACGGTGCGCATCGTTGCCGGCGATGTCGAAGTCGTGGCGGGCGAGTCCGCACTGACGGTGACCGTGACCGGGGCATACGGCACTGAGGTCACGACAAGCGACGCCAACGTGCTCGACGAGGCGCTGGCGAGCGGCGGTTCCTCGGCGTCGTCATCGGCGGCTGATGCCGCGTAGGGAGCGACACAAGAGGCCGCGTCTTCCAAAAGTCGGCCTCCCCTCTCGTGGGCAGCGGAACGAAAGCCCAAGGGAGGGGAGGTCTTTTTGCCCGAAAGCTTTGCGACGTGCTCGCGCGAGTTGGCAGGAAGCTTTGCTGCGATTGCAGCTGGAGAAAGCCATGGGCGCCCAAGGGTAAGTGCATCCCTGAAACGCAAAAGGCCAGGGAGCTTTCGCTTCCTGGCCTGCAAGTTCGGTGGAGCCAGATATCAGACTCGAACTGATGACCCCCGCTTTACGAGAGCGGTGCTCTACCAACTGAGCTAATCTGGCAGCCGGTACGTTTGGCGCTACGTTGGCGCTTGTCGTACGGCAGAGTTGAATATTACGGGAACATCTGCCTGATTGCAAGGCGAAACCTTGATATCACTTGCGTTCATAATTCATCCACATGCTCTCGCTCGCCACCACGGCACCACACCTCTTGTGAGTTTATTGGCATCGAGTGCCCCAGCTTGCCTTGAGTGCGCTCCAGGGCGTCACAATGCGATACGTTGCTCGCCCCGCGCACCTCGGGACGTTCCCCACGAAAGAGAGGTCCGCGCACACCATGCAGCTCAACCTGGATAAAGCCACGCGCTACGGTCTCGCGTTCTCAGGCGGCGTCGACTCGTCATACCTGCTCGCCGAGCTCCTGCGCGAGGGTTTCGACGTCAAGGCGTACACGATCAGCACGGCCTTTCAGCTGCCGCGCGACACCACCGACGCACTGAGGCTCGCCCGCGAGCTCGGAGCCGAGCACGAGCTCATCGAAGTCGACATATTCTCGCGAGACGAAGTGTGTGCCAACCCAGCCGATCGCTGCTACCGCTGCAAGCACGTCGTGTTCGGCACGATCCTGCAGCACATGGCCGTCGACGGCCGCACCGTGTTGCTCGACGCCACGAACGCCAGCGACGACCCAGCACGCCGCCCGGGCTTTCGTGCCATGCGCGAGCTGGGCGTCGTCTCTCCCCTGCGCGCAGCCGGCATGACGAAGGACGACGTGCGCGCCGCCTCGCGCGGGCTGGGCCTGTTTACGGCGGACAAGCCGAGCTTCGCTTGCTTTGCCGTGCGCGTTCCCACCGACACGCGCATCACTCCGGAGACGCTCGCCGTGGCCCGCCGCTCGTTTGCCCAGCAACATCCCGAGCTGGGGCTCGACAGCTAGCAGCCGGCCCGCAAGCCACCGCCTCCCCGCCCGAAAGGACACCGCACGATGGACAAGCACGATCTCGTCGCCCTCATGCACGACGTCGCATCGGGCGCCGTTGACCCCGACGAGGCCACGCACCGCCTCCAGACGGCGCCGTTCGTCGACCTGGGCTATGCCAAGCTCGACACGCATCGCGGCATCCGCCAGGGCGTCTCGGAGGTCGTGTACGGCGAAAGCAAAACGGCCGACCAGATCGCCGGCATATGCGCGGCGCTGTCCGACGCCGGGCAGGAGCGCGTCATCGTGACGAGGATCGACGCCGAGAAGGCTGCCGCCGTCAGCGCGCTGCTCGGCCCCGACCGAACGCTGCACTATCACGAGACGCCTCGCATCGGCGTGCTCGGCGATGCGCCCGAACCCAACGGCGATGGAACGATCGTCGTGGCCTGCGGGGGAACAAGCGACCTGCCCGTCGCCGAGGAGGCGGCGCTCACGGCGGAGATGCTCGGAAACCGCGTGACGCGGCTCTACGACGTCGGCGTCGCCGGCATCCACCGGCTGCTCGCCCACGCCGATGACATCGCCGCAGCGCAGGTTGTCATCGCGGTCGCCGGCATGGAAGGCGCGCTGGCCAGCGTCGTGGGCGGACTTGCGAGTTGCCCAGTCATCGCCGTGCCGACGAGCGTGGGCTACGGCGCGAGCTTCGGCGGGGTCGCCGCGCTGCTCGCGATGCTCAACTCGTGCGCAAGCGGCGTGTCGGTCGTCAACATCGACAACGGCTTTGGCGCGGGGTACCAGGCAAGTATGATCAACCACCTGGGAGGGCGACACCCGAGAGCGTAGGGCCCCCGACGGGGTTGGCAGCCTGGATCCACGCGACAGCAAGCGCAGGCGAGAAAACGTGAGACGAGAGGACCCAAGATGGCGGCAAGCGTGACGGACAAGACGGCACTGTACCTGGAGTGCGCCTCTGGCATCAGCGGCGACATGTTCGTAGCCGCCCTGCTCGATCTGGGCGCCAGCCAACAGCGTCTCGAAGCTGCGCTCGCAACGCTGCCGCTTGACGGCTTTTCGACGAGAGTCTCCCGGGTACGCAAGGCAGGGCTCGACGCCTGCGACTTCGACGTCGTGCTCGACGAGGCGCACGAGAACCACGACCACGACATGGCCTACCTGTACGGGCACCTCGTCGCACGCTCGGATGACGAGGCGGACGAAAGTGACCACGAGGTGCACGCACACCATGGGCATCACACCCACGGAGGCCACGAGCACGAGCACGAGCACGAGCACGAGCACGAGCACGAGCACGAGCACGAGCACGAGCACGAGCACGAGCACGAGCACGAGCACGAGCACGAGCAC